>PFDW01000031.1:0-460 GCA_002793835.1 Candidatus Portnoybacteria bacterium CG10_big_fil_rev_8_21_14_0_10_36_7
CTCGAACAATGGTATGAATTCGGACGAATTGGTTGGGTAATCGAGCTTAAGTATCCGGGATGGATGGTGAAGGAGGTCAATAGATTTCTGAATCTTAATTAAGGTTTTTTCACTACTTTGATTCCTTCTATGAAGCCAACTTCACTCGCTTCGGCTAAAATGTCAGCAATAACACCCTCAGCCCAAACTAAATACTTATTTACCTCTGATAGCTCAATAACAGTCCCTCCCACTTTTATAGCGTCTATATCAAACCCAATGCTTAATTGAAGTTTTGGGTCCAGACTCAATCTTTGTGCTCTCTCATTTTTTACCAAGTCGTCCTCTTCATCAAACTCTTCTCTGACTGCGTGTCGAATGTGATTGCGAATATCTATCCATGACTGATGATTTTTGTGGTCCTCGCCACATTTCCTCATATAAATAACTACCGTATTTAGATCTTCAAATAAAGTCGATG
>PFDW01000031.1:585-2693 GCA_002793835.1 Candidatus Portnoybacteria bacterium CG10_big_fil_rev_8_21_14_0_10_36_7
TGTGGCAAGACTTTTTTACTAGTAGCCTTAGATGATCGCTCTTTATTAAGGTCAGTCACACTGAAACCTTTATGAGAGATTTTTACTCCGTAGTTCATTTTTCTTGGAATAGGCTTGTTCATAAAAAGTCATCCAATCATCAAGCCTTTTATTTTCAATTCTTCCACAATATCAACATAATTAGGTATGGCTTTAGCTACTAGCCTCCAGAATTTATTCGAATGATTAAATTCCCTCAGGTGACACAACTCGTGGATAATAATGTAGTCCCGCATCCTGGGAGACAAAAATAAGATTTTGTAATTAAAGTTGAGGTTTCTTTTTTTGGAACAACTACCCCAGCGAGTCTTCTGATTCTTAACAGTAATTTGATTGAATTTGAACTTGTAGAGCTCATTATTAAGTTCCTCAATCCTATGTGTAACCATTTTCAAAGCTTTATCTCTGTAAACCTCAAACCCATCAACACCAAGAGATAATTTCTGTCTTTTATTGAGTTGCTCAAAGAAGTCCAACTTACTAACTACCCATTTAGATTTTTCTATCAGATACCTGTCAATTGAATCAGCAGGTAATACTTTAGGAACAGTAACCACAAAGTTACCATCACAATACACCGCCAATCTCATCCGCTTTGCCCTATCGCTTCTAAGAACAGAGTATTCAACAACTCGATTGTGCAAGTTTATTTGTTGTTTCATTAAAACTTTTTGATAACAATATCAACCAATCTGTTTAAGTATTTAGGGAAGTCCTCAACTTTAATTCTCTCTCTATAGTCTTTCAAGATCAGTTCTTGAATCGTTTGTTTGACACCTTTCAAAAACTCTTCTCGTTTTGATGAGTTTTGCCAGCCTTCGTCAAGAATGGCTTCCAGTCTTTTTGCTAAATCCCTGGAAAGTGATATAACCACCGCTTGATCACTTTCTGGCAGAAATTCTTGTGAGATAGCCAGCAACCCATATTCTCTTAAGTTCAAACCCAATTCCTTCGCCTCATCAGATTTACTCTTAATATCATTCATCAACTCGTAGTAGCGCTTGATTCTCTCTGAGAGGTCAATTTGATGTTGCTCAAATTCGTTTCGAATGGCAGTCAACCTCTCGCTAAACTTCTGAAACACGGGGTTAGTGTCGATGTTAATAGAAATTTCCTGCTTGAGCATCTTTTCAAGATTGAGAGCTTTTTCCTCATCATCCATTTTGTCTAACCGCTCCAGCGTATAGATGTCGTTAATATTAAGCTCTCTGAAACTCTTAGTGATTCCCTCATAATCCAAATTCTCTTGAATTAGTTTTTTAACCTTCTGACCATACTCACCAAAGGTAGGAATGTTACCATCTCTAAAAGCCTCCATTGCCAAGTTTTCCGAGCGAAATTCGTTGATAAAAGCAATATAGACGCTGGTTACCCATTCAAAGGTTCTGATGTATTGAGCCAAGAAAGGATCGGGTGAGAGTACTTCAAACAAAAGTTTTAGTCTGGAATACTTATCGGTGAAGTACCGCTGTTTGCCTTCATTGTCTATAAAGATCTTCAAGCACGTTCGCAAGTTTTTAATTGAAGGATCTTCTTGGTTGATACCGACAAAAATATCCTTAATCTCACCAAGCACTTCTAAAAATTCCTGTTTAAGATGATCCAAGTCAATCATAGCAGAATCAATGATACTTTCATCAAAGTTCAAGGCATCATAAAGATTTCTGGTAATTCCGTAGTAATCAATGATTTTTCCACAACCTTTGTTGGGATAAGTTCGGTTGGTTCTGGCTATGGCTTGCAAAAGATTGTGATCTCGCAGCGGTTTGTCCAAATACATAGCTTGCTCAATTGGAGCATCAAACCCTGTCAACAACATGTCGCAGACTAAAAGCAGTTTAAGAGAACTATTGGGGTCCTTGAATGACTCAATAATTTTCTCTCTTTGAGCTTTGGTTGTGTTATATTTTCTCAGGTGTTCTTGATCTAGATTGGGATCACCAGACGAATAAACAACTTCTGACCATTCAGGGAAAATCAGTTCATCGAAAAATTCTTTATATCTAGCTGTTGATTCTCTGTCATAGTACACCACTTGTGCCTTAAAACCATTCGGTTCAATGTATAAA
>PFDW01000031.1:2719-4296 GCA_002793835.1 Candidatus Portnoybacteria bacterium CG10_big_fil_rev_8_21_14_0_10_36_7
CACAGCTTTCATTCTTTTGTCTAGTTTTATCAAAGCTTCCTTTTTACCAAATCGTTTCATCACTAACTGCTTTTGCTCCTCAGATAACTCTATGGTCATCTCATCAAACTGCTGGTCAACTCGGTCTTCATCTACGAAAAACTTAGATAATCTTGCCTCATAAGTTACTGGTAGGGTTGCTCCGTCATCAATTGCTTGCTGGATTGAATAGTAGTCCAAATATCTCTCACCTTCTTGGCCAAAGTTTCTATGGGTATTGAGTGTCGTTTTGTCTATCGGTGTTCCCGTAAAGCCAAAGAAAAAGGCTTTGCCCATAGAGTCACGCAGTTTAATTGCAGCCACACCCTCATTGGTTCTGTGCGCCTCATCAGAAAGCACAATCACATTTTCATTAGGATTCTCCAAGCCAAGTGGTAATTCATTAAACTTCTCAATCGTTGAGATGAAGATACCGCGCTCATCGTTGGTGATTTTTGTCTGCAGATCACGCATAGAAGTCACACGGATAACATTTCTGCCACCAGCGCTGATAAAGGTGTCATAAATCTGATCATCAAGATCAATTCGATCCACCAAGACGAATACCTTGGGATTTTTCAGTTCTTTGGAAAATCTCAGCTTCCAAGCAGTCAAAAACATGGTCAGTGATTTACCTGATCCTTGTGTGTGCCAGATAAGACCTCGTCTCTTTTCTCCGTCTTGCACCCGCTCTAAGATCTTGTTTGTGGCTCTGAGTTGTTGGTAACGAGCCATCTTTTTAATTCGCCCATCTTTTGTCTGCTCGAAGAGAATGAAATTCTTGATAATGTCCAACAATCTTTCTTTATCCAATAGAGCCACCAACGTCATCTCAAGCTGTCCATCAAATTTTTTCTCAAGTTCTTCATCTCGCCACTGCAGGAAATACTGCACTGGAGCATATGTTGCTCCATAGACTGTCTTGAGTCCATCAGTCGCGATATTAAACATATTCGGCCAGAAAAGCTTCATGGCGACTCGCTCATAGCGTTTAATTTGACCGATGGCATTCTCATAGTTAACACTAGTGGAAGCAGTGGGGCTTTTGGCTTCGATATCCACCACTGGAATACCATTCAAAAAGACCAAGACATCGGTCCTGATATTTTCTAAGGTACCTTCAAAATAGAATTGATTGGTGACTACAAAGCGATTGTTTTCAAGATTGTCATAATCAACTATGGCGTAGTCTTTCATCTTTCCTGTCGACGGATCTTTGAGATTGACCCCGTTTCTCATGAGATTCAAAAAGCCCTCATTGGAATCAATTTTCTGAATTTCTCTGATGACACTTTGTACTTCGGTATCGTCGGTGAGGTGATTGATCTGTTTGATAGCTTCTGTTAAATGCAGGGTGATCAAGTATTGATTTTCAAGCTCGCGCAAAAGGGCAAACTCCTCTGGATTGATATACTCATAGCCAAGAGTTTTGGATAAGAACTTGATAATGTGGTTTTCGACTGTGTACTGTTCGTTGAAGTTCATATCATTTTGCTAAATTAGCAAGTCCATTTCTTGCTCGCTCCAATAAATCATCATAGGTAAGTATTTCAATCCAG
>PFDW01000040.1:0-1785 GCA_002793835.1 Candidatus Portnoybacteria bacterium CG10_big_fil_rev_8_21_14_0_10_36_7
AAAAAATGTTTTTTGGGCAATATTGGAGTAATAAGATTTTGACTATTTTTTCAAATTTTTTTACTGGTTTAAAATTAACGGATATGGAGACTTGCTATAAGGCGATGACAAAAAAAGTAATTGATAAAATAAAAAATGAGTTGATTTCGGAAAGATTTGGAATAGAGCCGGAAATAACGGCGAGAATAAAGAAGTTTAGAGTGATGGAGGCGCCGATTTTATATAGAGGGAGGGGTTATGAAGAAGGAAAACATATAGGATGGAAAGACGGTTTAGCGGCTGTTTGGCAGATAATAAAATTTAATGTTTTTATAAGGAAGTGATGAGCATAAAAAAGTCGGCGGAAATTCTATTTTCAGCAAGGCATTTTTGGCTGTTTTTATCTTTAGTTTTTTTAGTTAGTTTTGGATATTCTTTAGTCCATCAGATAAAACCGTCGGTAGACGCGAGGGCTTACAACGAGATAGCGAAAAATATAATTGATGTTGGGGAATACAGATTAAGCATTGGAAGTTTACTTGAAAAGGATGACGCGATAGTAAAAGTTGGTCCGGGATATGAGTTTTTTTTGGCAGGAGTTTACTTTATTTTTGGATATAAATATTGGGTAGTTTGGGCGTTGCAATCGCTAATGTTTGTTTCTTCTTTGGTTTTTTTAGCGGTTTTGATAGTAAGTTTGTTTAGCGGAGGAGAGAATTTTAAATGGAGAGCGTTTTATTGTGTTTTTATTCCAGCTGCTTTTTTTATTGATGTCATTGAGCTAAACGCGACGCTTCTTTCGGAGTCGCTTTTTATTTTTTTATCGGTTGTTTCTCTATTCTTTTTTTATTGGAGTTTAGAGAAAAGAAAATGGTGGAAAGAAATTATTTTAGGAATTGCACTTGGCTTGTTATATTTAGTTCGGCCGGTAGCTTTGGTTATTCTGTTTGCTTTTTTAGTGGCGTTTATATTAAAAAAATATTATAGAAGTTTGATTTTAGTTTTAGCTATTTTTTCAGTAATGCAAGTTCCTTGGGTTTTGAGAAATTATAATGTTTACGGAAAAATTCTTTTGACGCATACAACGGCGGGGGAGTGGATTTATTATCGGGAAATTATCCGGGTAATTACGGGGAATATAGAAGCGATTTTGATTTATATAAAAAAATAGAAGCAAAAGATCAGACGCCGATTGGGTTTTATGAAAATTCAATAAAGTGGTTTTTAAATTTTGCTAAGGATAATCCTTTTTCTCTTTTAACGGTTTGGGTTGGAAAGGGAATAATTTTTTGGTCGCTGACAAAGACGGGAGGCTTTTGGTTTCATTACTTTAATAATTTTGAACAGCTGTTTACAGTTTTATTTTCTGTAGCGTCTTACGTTTTAATTTTTGGGACGGCTTTAATTTATTCATTAAAAATTATAAAGAAAAAATTTAAAGAAGGAGTTTTTTTGGAGGCGGTGTTTTTAGCTTTAGTTCTTTTAATGATGGTGTCAGTAGTAACTATAGTTAGTAGTCGGTACCGGTTAGTTTTATTTCCTTTTGTTGTTATTTTGTCGGCGGGATATTGGTTTGAAAAAGAAAAGTTTAATTATAGATATTATATTATAGTGGGAGGGTGGCTGGTTTTCGCGACAATTTTTGATTTAATGTTACAGTATGATAAATTTTTATATAAAATTGGTTTACTTTTATCTTAAGTGTTTAGATTATGAAATATGTAGCAGTTATCCCAGCTTATAATCCGGGAGTTAGTGTGAAGAAGGCAGTAGAAGCCACCTTAATTCATACAGAGGCGGTTATTT
>PFDW01000040.1:1796-3065 GCA_002793835.1 Candidatus Portnoybacteria bacterium CG10_big_fil_rev_8_21_14_0_10_36_7
GGTTCTGATGGAGAAAATAAAGTTTTTTTTGAAGAGTGGGAAAATCACGAAAGAGTTTTTGTGGTTAAACATGAAAAAAATTTAGGAAAGGGACATGCTTTATTTTCCGGATTTAAGGAGGCTTTAAACTTAAGTTTTGATTATTTAGTTACTTTAGACAGTGATGGACAACATAATCCGGAGGAAATAAAGAGTTTTAAAGATTTTTTAGAAAAGGGAGAAAAAGCAGATTTGGTGGTAGGAGAAAGAAATTTTAGTTTAATGCCTTGGAAAAGCAGAGTGGGCAATATTTTTACCTCAAGGATTTTTGGAATGTTTTTTGGCAATAAGGTTAGTGATACACAATCGGGGTTTAGAGTTATTTCTAGAGAATTTATAGAAGATATTTTAAAAGAGGTAAATCCGGGAAGATATGAAACAGAAATGAATATTTTAACAAGAGCTTTTCAAAGCGGAAGAAAAGTTGGCGGCGTAAAGATAGAGACAATATATATTGAAAAAAATAAAAACAGTAAGTTTAATCCAGTGGCTGATTCCATTTCGGTTTTGGGACGGTTTGTAAAATTTTCCTTGTTTAGTTTTTCCGCTTTTATTTTAGACTATAGTATTTATACCGTCTTGAATTTTTTTGGAGGAATTTATTTTATTCAGGCTAATGTTATTTCTAAAACCGTGGCAGTAGTTTATTATTTTTTTATTAATAAGTACGCGGTTTTTCATTCAAGAGGAAATACGGTCTTTGAGGCGGGAAGATATATTTTTTTAGTGGCAATTAATATTTTTATAACTTCAGTTTTTTTATATTTGCTAGTTCAAGAAGGGGGCTGGTCAAAGTATTTTGCTAAACCGGCGGCAGATGCGATAATGTTTTTAATTAATTTTCTTTTGATGGGAAAATTTGTTTATAAGATAAAATGATTCATTTTTTAAATTTATTTTTTCAAGGTTTTTTTTATATATTTTTAACTTCTTTTTTACCGGGGATGGTTTTATTTATCCTGATTTTTAGAAAGGGAAGAATTTTTTGGCCGGCAGTTTTTGGATTAGGAATTCTTTATACTTTTTTGAAAGTTTATATGCTAGCGATTTTAGGGATTTATAGTGGCGGGGCAGTTTGGGTGTTATCTTTGTTGGAATTATTTTTAGCGGTTTGGCTGATTTTAAAGAAGGGGAAATTTTTTTCTTTTAAGCTAGAGAAAGGAGAAATTTGGCTGGCGGCGATATTTTTTGTTTTAGGGATAAAAAGAGTAGCGCTGGCTTTGTTTTATC
>PFDW01000040.1:3079-4116 GCA_002793835.1 Candidatus Portnoybacteria bacterium CG10_big_fil_rev_8_21_14_0_10_36_7
GACGTATGGGCGAGCTGGAATCGGTGGGCGGTTGTGTGGTTTAGAATGAACAGCTTTTCTTTAGTAAATGATTTTACTTATCCGCAGCTTTTACCAGTTAATTGGTCTTATATTTATAAGTTAGCAGGAAATGTGATGACAGCTGAATATTTTGCTCATGCGATGACTTTATTCTTTTCTTTGTTTATTTTGTGGATTTTATTTAGTTTTAAGGGAGTTCTTTCTAAAGCGACAATTTTTGTTTTTAGCGCTTATTTTCTTTTTAATCAGAGTTCTTTTTTTAGTGTGGATATTGGGAGCGGGCTGGCAGATATGCCGGCGGCATTTTTTGTAATTTTATCAGTTTTTTATTTGAAAGAATATTTAAGTATAGAAGAAAGAAAATATATTTATATGAGTTTTCTCGCGGCGGCGGGGGCGGCTTTAACAAAACAGGCGGGAGTTTTCTTTTGGCTAATACTGCCAATTTTGTTTATTGTTTTTAGAAAAGAAAAAAGAATCGGAGAGAGATTTAGAGAGATAAAAAAGCCATTTTTATGGTCTTTAATTCCAATTGTTAGCTGGTATGGAGTGGCGCAATTGAGTCAGGCGGCGACTTGGCCGCAGATTCAGGACGCTCTTAGAAGTTTTAGTTTGTTTGAAAGATTGCAGGTGGGGGCTTATATTATTGTTCAAAATTTTGGAATTTATTTAAATATTCATAGCCAATCAAAGTGGCTTGTTTTTTTAATAATGGCGGTTTTTTGGGCGGTAGCAGGTTTGGGGGTTTGGGTATCTTTTAAAAAGAGCAATTTTTACAGATGGTTGCTGTTAATTTTTATAATTCCATATTTAATAGTTTGGACGTTTGTTTATTCCTACGATATAAGAAACAGTTTAATAGCTTTCATCTTATTTTTATTTATAGTTTTTGACGGGTTGGTTTTTACAGCGGAAAATTTTTTTGAAAAATGGAAGCAAGCATATTTTTTCAGGGATAATAAAAATATTCTTTTTATTTTTTTAGCAGCGGTTTTAACAATAGGAGTTTTTTTTCA
>PFDW01000036.1 GCA_002793835.1 Candidatus Portnoybacteria bacterium CG10_big_fil_rev_8_21_14_0_10_36_7
ACGTACAAATTTGCGACAGTAATGTGCAAAATGGTGGACTTTCTTCTTGTACTGCTTCAGAGGCTCATACTTGGGGTAAAACTTCGGAGGAGTGCGTTAAAAATTCTCAATATGTTTTTGCTGATGTTACGTCAACTTTCCCATTTATTGTGCATGCATTACTTCAAGAGGGGGTTGAGCGTGAATCAAGGAGGTTATTAGATTATCGAGATGAAGCGATATCATTGTTGGACAAAGTGCTCAAGAAAAAAACTATAGCTGCATATTATAACAAGGGAAAAGATTTTCGAAATGGAAAAAAATAATAAAAAATCATGGCAAGGCTTAATAAAATTATTAAAGCACTAATTATTTCGGACGCATTTTTTTTATCTGCTATAGGCATATTAACGCCAATTTTTGCAATTTTTTTAATTAGCCAAATTGATGGCGGGACGATAGAGGTGGCAGGGATAGCAGCTGCTATCTATTTAATTGTGAGAACAATTTTTTTATTACCAGTATCAAATTTAATTGATAAGAAAAAGGGGGAGTATGACGATTTGTTTTTTTTAGTCAGTGGACTTGTCGTGATGGCTTTAACTATGATTCTTTATACATTTGCTAAAACAGTCTGGAACATTTATTTATTACAAGCAGTGCTAGGAGTGGGGGCAGCAATGCATTACCCTGCTTGGTATGTATTGTTTACTAGGCATATTGGTAAATTTAGAGAGGGTTTTGCTTGGGGGGTGTATGAAGTTGTAATTGGTATTTCTGGGGCACTGACAGTTTCGGCTGGAGCTTTTGTCGCCAATATTTTCGGATTTGAAGTATTGTTTCTAGTAGTGGCCATGTTAATTTTAGCCGGGGCATTCATGCCTTTACTTTTTTTACAAGCAGTTACGATCTGAAAAGCAAGTTAAAGAAGAGATGAAAAAAAATGTTGCCGGTATTGGCTTAATAGACCATCATCGAGAAAGGGAAATAATATAATGAAATTGCAGATTTCTAAAAATAATTTTTTGAATCTAGATGATTCTCATGCCAATTTAAAATCATCGCGCGTTGTGATTGTGCCTTTTGGCATGGAGCACAGTGTTAGTTATGGACATGGTACAGCTAAAGGGCCCGAAGCTATTATTAGAGCGAGTCACGAAGTAGAGCTATTTGATGAAGAATTAAAATGCGAGCCATACAAAAAAATTGGCGTAGCAACATTAAAGGCTGAGAAAATTGCAAGCGATGGAGAAGGAGCCATAGAACAAGTCAGGGAAATTACTAGTGAAATTTTGAGCATAAATAAGATCCCAATAATCTTGGGGGGAGAGCACACTTTAACAGCTGGAGTAATCCAAGCAATGGCTAAGAAATACCAAGATATAACGATTTTACATTTCGACGCGCATGCTGATTTAAGAGATTCGTATTTAGGCAATAAGTTTTCTCACGCCTGTGTCATGCGCAGATGTTTAGATTTAAAAAATGTTCGATTAGTTCAGGTTGGCATAAGGAATATTAGTAATGAAGTTGAGGATGGCGCAGAATACGATTTTTGGGAAAAGAATCAGAAAAGAATAAAAACTTACTGGGCCAAAGATGGATTTGATATAGCCAATAAAGAATTTATTAAATCGCTTGGGGAATATGTCTGTATTAGTTTTGATGTTGACTGTCTAGACACTTCAATTATGCCATCAACTGGTACGCCAGAGCCAGGAGGGTTTAGCTGGTATGAGGTTTTAAAGATTCTACGTATCGTGGGCGACTCTACAAATGTTGTTGGTATGGATTTCGTAGAACTTTCTCCTGTAAAAAATTCAATTGCGTCTGATTTTTTAATAGCAAAATTAATTTATAAAGCTATTAGTTATTGTATTTAAGTAATTATAATCATCCTGTGAAACGCCCTCGTTTATTAAAGGCGTTTTTATTAAGTGGTGCAGACGTGGCGACACTTAACATTGACATACAGAGTATGTCATTATATAATTTATTTAAAAGGAATTAAATTTCTGTAGTTACTTTAAAAAAGGGAGCCTTAAAATGGATAAGACTATAGTTAGTATCTTGGGTATAAGTTCTAGCCCACGAGGAGAAAAAAGTAGAAGCGAGAAAATGTTGCAAAAAGTGCTATTTTATGCACGAAAGTTTGGTGGTGAAACTAAGATATTAAGACTTTGCGAGTTGAACATAATGCATTGCGAAGGATGTTACAGCCAAACCATCGATGGTGATAAATGTGTTTACCCTTGCATTCAGTCAGATCAAGACGACATTGATATGCTATTGGATGAGATGATTAATGCAGATGCCTTAGTAATCGCAACTCCAGTGTATTGGGGCAGTGGTTGTTCATATTTACAAGTCATGCTGGAAAAAATGACTTGTCTAGAAAATAATGAGCGAAAAGTTATAGATAGGTATAGAAAACTGACGCTGGAAGGGAAGCTAGCCGTTCTTTTGGCATCGCAAGATGGCGAAGGAGCGAGTATGGCTTTGGCGCAGATTTCATGGGCTTTAAATCATATGGGAGTGATGATTTTGCCATATGGAAAGATTTTTCAGCCGTCTTTGTTGAGTAATCGTTTTGTCCGATTTGGTTTACGATTAATAGGTGTTAAAAAATTTGGATGGGTTGATAATACCTTAAGGCTGGCTGGCAGGAACCTAGTAAATGTCACTAGGCTTCTAAAAGGTTATAACTTTGATGACAATAAAGTCATTGAGTCTAAGTCATAAAATCATAAGACCGGAATATTAAATTCCGGTCTTATTTAGTTTGATTTTAGTGAGATTATTGTGTATAATCCAATAATATAAACAGATGTCAATTTTTAAGAAATTATTTGGCGGAGAAGAGCGCCAAACCGCAAAATATAAAGAGATAGTTTTAGAAATTAATAAACTCGAACCGAAGTTCGAGGGTTTTTCTAATGATGAATTAAAGGATAAAACCACAGAATTTAAAAAAAGAATTAAAAATGGGGATACTTTGGACAGTATTTTGCCGGAGGCCTTCGCGACGGTTCGTGAAGCAGCCAAAAGAACTATTGGGCAACGTCATTTTGATGTACAGATGATAGGCGGAATGGTTTTACATGACGGTAAAATTTCTCAAATGGCCACGGGAGAAGGTAAAACATTATCTTCAACGCCCGCAATCTATTTAAATGCGTTAAGTGAAGAAGGGGTGCACGTGGTGACTGTAAATGATTATTTAGCAAAAAGAGATACGAACTGGATGGGCCCCATTTTTCATTTGCTTGGTTTATCAGTAGCGTCAATTGCGCATGAGGCAGCTTACATTTTTAGTCCTCAAGAGTCTCCAGATAAAAATGAAGTTACAGTGGAAATGGCAAATTTAAAAATAGTTACGAGAAGAGAGGCTTACGAAGCAGATATAACTTATGGCACAAATAATGAATTTGGTTTTGATTATTTGCGTGACAATATGGTTATGGAATTTTCACAAATGTCGCAACGAGGTCATAGCTATGCGATTATCGATGAAGTGGACTCGATTTTAATTGATGAAGCAAGGACACCGTTAATTATTTCAGCGCCTGATGAAGATTCAGGAAAAATGTATGATCAATTTGCGAGAATTGTTCCTAGTCTTAAGGCAGACAAGGATTTTAATATTGATGAAAAAATGCGGGCAATTACATTGACCGAAGAGGGAATTAGTGAAGTGGAAAAAATATTGGGCATAGAAAATTTATACCAAGAAGGAGGGATAAGAACTGTCCATCATCTAGAGCAGGCATTGCGCGCTCAATTTATGTTTAAATTAGATAAAGACTATGTGGTAAAAAATGGAGAAATCCTTATTGTTGATGAATTTACGGGCCGACTTATGCCAGGACGTCGCTACAGTGAAGGCCTCCATCAGGCGCTAGAGGCGAAAGAAGGAGTGCGCGTTCAGAAAGAATCGAGAACTTTGGCGACAATTACATTCCAGAATTATTTCAGAAAATATAAAAAGTTATCTGGTATGACAGGAACTGCTTTAACATCAGCCGAGGAATTCCATAAAGTCTATGGGTTAGAAGTTGTGCCTGTGCCTACAAACAAGAATTTGATTAGGAAGGATATGACGGATGCGATTTTTAAGTCTGAGAAAGGCAAGCTAACAGCTGTAGCTAGGCAAATTAAAGAATGCGTGGAGAGAAA
>PFDW01000059.1 GCA_002793835.1 Candidatus Portnoybacteria bacterium CG10_big_fil_rev_8_21_14_0_10_36_7
TGAACGTTTTTTAAATACAAATATTTACTCGGGGAACTATATGACAACTGGGCGAGTATACGAGTCAGTAATCCATCGTGAAAGGAACTTAGAATACGACGGCAAGTGCGTTGAAGTGGTGCCACACATTCCGGAAGAAGTTATTAGAAGAATCCAATCTGCCGCAAGAAAAACTAAATCTGATTTTGTAATGATAGAAATTGGAGGAACGATAGGGGAATACCAAAATATGCTATTTCTGGAAGCCGCACGAATGATTCACTTGAGACATCCACAAGACGTTGTTTTTGTACTTGTGAGCTACTTGCCCGTGCCATCTAATATAGGTGAAATGAAAACAAAACCAACTCAATATGCTGTTAGAACCTTGAATTCAGCGGGGATCCAGCCTGACATAATATTAGCGAGAAGCCACGAAGCAATAGATGAAGTTAGAAAAAAGAAAATAGCTATGTTTTGTAATGTCGACAAAGAAGATATCATATCAGCACCGGATGTAAAGACAATCTATGAAGTACCGTTAAATTTTGAGCGCGACAAGTTAAGCACGCGTATTTTAAATAAAGTTGGGATGAGACCTCGAAAAAAGAATTTAGCAGATTGGAAAAGACTTGTAAATATTATTACTGCCAAAAATAAAACAATTAAAATCGGCATCGTTGGAAAATATTTTCAAACTGGTAAATTCACACTCACAGACTCATATATTTCAGTAATCGAAGCTGTAAAACATGCAGTATGGTATTTTAGATTGAACCCCGAAATTGTTTGGCTAAACGCTGAAGAATACGAAAAGAATCCCGATGCGCTAAAGGAACTCGCTCAATATGATGGAGTGATAGTTCCAGGTGGCTTTGGACAAAGAGGAGTAGAAGGCAAAATACTAGCCATTCAATATCTTCGAGAAAATAATATACCATTTTTGGGGCTTTGCCTTGGAATGCAATTAGCAATAATTGAATTTGCTCGAAATGTTGTTGGTCTAGCTAACGCAAATTCAACAGAATTCACTCACATAAAAGGCGGTGGCAAGAAAAAAGGCATAGTAACACACACTCCATACCCAATAATCGACATAATGCAAACACAAAAAAGCAATATAGCTAGCGCAAAATATGGAGGTACAATGCGACTCGGCTCATACGCATGTAAACTTAATAAAAATAGCCTTGTATTCAACAAGGTTTATAAACAGTCAACTATTACCGAACGACATAGACATCGCTACGAATTTAATAGTGAATATAAAAAAGTACTAGAGGACAAGGGTATGCTTATGAGTGGCATTAATCCTGAAACGGGACTAGTGGAAATTATTGAGATACATGACCATCCATTCTTTATGGCAAGTCAATTCCACCCAGAATTTAAAACGCGACCCTTAGAGCCACATCCAATGTTCCGAGAATTTATTAAAAATTCTATTAAACAACATTAACCACCTTGGCTATCCTTAGCTTTCCGTCAAACCTTTTCTTTCTTTTTTGTGAAAATTTCACAACTCCTGGTTTAAAGGCATAAAGTGTATCATCGCTACCAACTCGTACATTTTGTCCAGGTAAATATTTTAATCCACGTTGTCTGATCAACACAAAACCAGCTTTAGCCTTTTCACCTTCAAAAAGTTTTACGCCAAGCCTTTGTGCATGCGAATCGCGACCTAATTTTGTAGAACCCGCTGCCTTTGTATGTGCCATAGTAAGCTATAATTATATGTAAAATCAACTGTTAAGATGATTTTGATATACTAACAAATAATTCTAATGGAGTCAATATCAAGCATAGAAAAGATAAAACTTTTCTGGAATAACAATGATAGGCAAATTGCCTTAATAGCTGGAGTCACGCTAGTTGCCTTAATAAGCTTTGGGGCAGGCTATTTAACCGCTAATAATAGCCCAAATAGCCTTGTAATAACCGAAAGAAGCACTTCTGCATTCTCTTCATCAACGCCTCTTCTAGTAGATCAAAATACCGCTTCTACTGCCAAGGGAATCATTGTAGCCAGTAAAAGTGGTAAAGTTTATCACTGGCCATGGTCAAGCTGGGCAAAAAAGATTAAGCCCGAGAACCAAGTTTGGTTCAATTCTGAGGCTGAAGCGCAATCAACGGGATACAAAGCATCCAGTGAATTTGTCAATGAAGCTCCGTCAAGCTATAAATTCAATAATTAGCTACTATTTATCTTTTTATCTTTGCCAAAAGTGATTGAAAAAAATTCTTTGGCTATTTTTTTTGTTGACTTAATCTCATCACGAATTTTCTGTGGTAGGGAAGCACTAACTTTCTTTAACTTAGCTTCGTCGATCTTAATTACTTCCTCCCACTTATTTATTCGCTGTAAAATATCCCTTAGCACAGGTTCATCATAAGCATATATTTGTTTAATTGATCGAGCTAAATATCGACCTTCGGCATCAAATATTCTATCAACCTTAGCTGTATTATAATAATTACTAACTTGTTCCTTAATCTCCGCTAATCTTTGTGCATCCTTCTTCATCTTTTCTTTCAAATCGTGAAATTCTTTAATCACTGCTTGCACTGCAATGTCATCAATAGTTGGCTCGGCTATATATTTATTTTTCCAAATAGGACACAAAGACTGATACCCACACCAAGCACACAATGCACTTTGTCGAGGCTTGTAATCAGTTTTTTTTATTTCAATAATTGTTTTAATTATTTTGTTTTGAGTTTCCTCCAAAACATCATTAGTTTTGATAACAGATAACTTTTCTCCATGTTTTAAAAAATATAAACTTGTTTTGACCGAACGATTGTCCGACCTAATAGAGGGCCATCTATTCACCAATCCTAAATGGTAAATAGACAACTGCAGATTGCTATTAATAATTTCTTGCGATGGCATTTTTTTTACTGTTTTATAATCAATAACCTCAAAAATATCACCGTCTATTTTATCGATTCGATCTATTTTACCGGTGATATAATGAGTCTCGCCATTTTCTACTATGGGAGCCTCAAAGAATGTTTCAAGATCGAGCACATTGAACTTGCTAGGATAATTTTTTTTATAGTAATCCTTTAATATTCTAACCCCCATAGCAAAATTCATAGTTTCTTCTTGTGCGGACTCGTATACACTTGGGTCCCATTTTTCAGAAAAATAAGTGAGCATCTCATCGGATGTGGGGGGGACGTCTCGAGATGGGCTATGTAACATCTGCAAAACACTATGTATGGTCGTACCAAAAATTGCCTCCTTAGATTTTGGAGTTTTAATTTTTTTAATTTGTTGATATTTAAATTTGAGAGGGCATTGTAAAAAAATTTCCAATGCCGAATAAGAAATACGCATGTTATTTAAGTCTATAGAAAGGAAACCCCATTATTTAAAAGCTGGTGGCTCTACATGCCACGTCGCACAATATACCTTTTACGACGTTATATACTTTATAAAATTGGCCCATCCCCTCACTACTAAAAAATTTCATCGTTTGAACCACGGTAGTTTTTCTAAAATATTAGCACTTCCTATTTGCCAACGATTTTTTATTTCAATAATAATATTTTTTAAAAACAAAATTATTTTTTTTCTATATATATTTGACTCATTTTGTATCTGTTCCCCAATAATGTTTTTTTGCTCTTCAAAAACCTTGCCTGCCTCCTTCTTAGCCCCCTCCGGCAAGGCCTTGAGTAGGTCTGTCGCAGCCTCTTTACCCTGATTGATGATTTGGGCCCCTAAATAGTTAGGAATTTCATTTGACATCTGTAACGATTCAGCCTTAATTATGTTGCCAGATAATAGCAAAAAAATTATGGAAAAAATAATTTTTTTCATAAGTAATTCATTGGGTTTATATTACCTTGAAATGCTGGAAAATAAAGTTGATCATTCTTTTCGTATGTAAAAAAATCATTATACAAACTAAAATGTAAATGCGCGCCAGTAACTTTGCCAGTTCTGCCTTCATAGCCAATGATTGTGCCTGTTTTGATATCTGTACCGACCACCACATTAGAACTCTTAATCATGTGTCCATATGCACTTATAAGGCCATTTGTATGCTGTATGGCCACCCAATTGCCCCAGAAGGCGTTATAACCCTTAGCAACTACCGTGCCATCTCCTATAGACTTTATCTCACTTCCTATGCCAGCAGATATGTCCACAC
>PFDW01000051.1:0-2159 GCA_002793835.1 Candidatus Portnoybacteria bacterium CG10_big_fil_rev_8_21_14_0_10_36_7
TCAACCCAACCGTAGCTGCAATTTCCCCAGCAAACATTTCTTTTACCTCTTCTCTATGATTTGCATGCATTCTTAAAATTCTACCAATTCTTTCTCTACCACCATTTGATGAGTTTAAAACATAAGATCCTGTGGCTAAAGTTCCTGAATAAATTCTAAAAAATGTTAACTGCCCAACGAATGGATCAGCCGCAATTTTAAAAGCCAAGGCAGTAAACGGCTCTGAATCTGAAGTTTTTCTCAAAATTTGCTTTGTTTCATCCTTGACATCAAACCCTTCGGTTGGTGGCAAATCCATCGGTGAAGGCAAATAATTAACCACTGCATCCAACATCATTTGCACCCCCTTATTTTTAAGAGCCGAACCACAAAAAACTGGCACTATCAGATTTGCAATAGTAGCCTTTCTTAACGCATTTTTTAATTGTTCGATATCTGGTTCCTTGCCACCTAAATAATCGTTCAAAAGAGTTTCATCGGTTTCAACAATCTTTTCTAATAGTACATGCCTCTTTTCTTTTGCAATTTCCTGAAGTTCATCGGGGATTTCTTTTTCAATAATTTTTTCTCCTCTTTCTCCTTCAAAGTAGTACGCCTTCATTTTTATTAAGTCCACAACGCCTGATAAATTTTCCTCTGCACCAATACTAAGCTGTGCCATAACTGCATCAGGAGTTAGCCTCTCCAAAATAGAACCAAAACTTTTTTCAAACGATGCTCCCATTCTATCTAATTTGTTTATAAAACAAATACGCGGAACTTTATATTTATCCGCTTGATGCCACACAGTTTCAGATTGTGGCTCAACGCCAGCTACACCATCAAATATAACAACCGCACCGTCCAACACGCGCAAAGATCGTTGTACTTCAACCGTAAAATCAATATGTCCTGGGGTATCAATAATATTAATTTGATAACCCAACCATTGTGCTGTTGTTGCTGCCGCTGTAATAGTTATTCCTCTTTCTTGCTCTTGTTCCATCCAATCCATTTCTGCCTCTCCTTCGTGAACTTCTCCTATCTTATGTTTTTTCCCAGTATAAAAAAGCACGCGCTCGGAAACGGTTGTTTTCCCCGCATCGATATGGGCAATTATGCCAATGTTTCTAATTTTTTCTATAGGAATAGTTCGAGGCATGATTATTCAATTACCATGCAAAGTGAGCAAAAGCTTTGTTGGCTTCGGCCATACGATGAGTATCCATTTTCTTTTTTATTGCATTTCCTTCGTTTTGAGACGCTTCCAATAATTCCGCAGCTAACTTTTCTGCCATGGCTTTACCCTTTCGACTTCGTGCTGCATTAATAATCCACCTTAGCGATAACATTATTTTTCTCTCACCACGTACTTCTCGAGGAACTTGATAATTTGCTCCTCCAATTCTTTTTGATTTAACTTCCATTTGGGGTGAAGCATTTTTTACTGCTGTTTCAAAAACCTCTAATGCATCCTTTTTTTGTTTTGTTAAAATATCCAAAGCTCCATAAACGACTGCTTGCGCAATTGATTTTTTACCGCTATACATAATATAGTTGATTAATTTTCCAATCAACACATTCCCATATTTAAAATCTGGCTCCCAATTTTTATTATACTTTCGCTTTTTACGCATTTCGTTATTTTATTTATTATTTTGGGCGCTTGGCTCCATACTTTGATCTCTTTTGTTTTCTGTTTTCAACTCCACCCGTATCCAGAACACCTCGAACGATATGGTATCTAACACCAGGCAAGTCCTTAACTCGTCCGCCTCTAATGACAACAACTGAGTGCTCCTGCAAATTATGACCTTCTCCAGGTATATAGGAAGTTACTTCCATGCCATTCGTTAATCGTACTCTAGCCACTTTTCGCAAAGCCGAGTTTGGCTTCTTCGGCGTAGTAATTGTTACTTTTGTGCAAACGCCTCTTTTAAAAGGTGACGCATAATATGAAGGTCGATTATGAATAGTATCAAATCCATATGCCAAAACCGGTGCTTTTGATTTAACACTTTGTGTTTTTCTTGATCGTTTAATTAATTGATTAATTGTCGGCATCCCAATATTAAATTTTTTATAAGACTTATTTTCTGATATAACAAAAAAGGCTACCCATGCATATTCAATTGTTTAATGCTTACTTAATAATTAACAAATTGATTACGGCTTGTCAA
>PFDW01000051.1:2194-20332 GCA_002793835.1 Candidatus Portnoybacteria bacterium CG10_big_fil_rev_8_21_14_0_10_36_7
AAAAACCGCGATTATGATTCCCACAAACATCATAGGCCCACTAGTAAATATCATCATTCTTTGCATTCTGGCAGGCAAAATCAAAGGCAAGATTTTTGAACCGTCCAACGGTGGAATAGGAATCAAATTAAACATAGCTAAAGAAATATTAATAATTGCAACTAATTTTAAAATCTCTACAAACAGCGGGTCAGCCCCTTGCCAGAAATTTATGATTAATCCCAAGATAAATGCAATAATTAAATTAGACAACGGCCCCGCCGCGCCAACTAAAGCTGGCCCCCACTTTTGATTTTTTAAATTATAAGGATTGAATGGAACAGGTTTAGCCGCACCGAAAAATACTCCGAAAAAAAGTACAAAAATAATTGGGACAATAACTGTCCCCCACACATCCATATGTGCGATTGGATTCAAAGTTAAACGCCCCGCATAACGCGCCGTCGGGTCTCCCAAAAAGTCTGCCGTCCACCCGTGAGAATACTCGTGGATCACCGAAGCGATAACAATTATAACGTATAATAATAGAAAGCCTGCTATATCCATTTGCTTATTTTATACCCAATATTGCAAAATTATTTTTTATATGCTAAATTAACAATTACTTATATGTCAAAAATTTGTACAATCTGTGACAAACACTCAACAATGGTGACACGCATTGTTTTACTTCGAGGTAAGTATAACCCAACCACCAAAAGAAGGAAATACCCCAATATACAATGGGTCACTTTACCAAGCGGGAAAAGAGTTAAAGCCTGCACCAAATGTATCAAGAGAATGAGTCTTAAAAAGAAATAAATCTGATTACGAAATAACTAAAAAATATTGTACTATATATAGGCCCTTTAGGGACCTATATTGATTTTAAACAAAATTTTCGGGGCGTAGTATAGTGGTAGTACACGAGCATGGGGTGCTTGTAGTAGGAGTTCAATTCTCCCCGCCCCGACCAAGTTAAACTTTTTTCAAATTCATGGGCGAGCGAGCAATCAAATGTTCCTCAATTTTCAAAATGTCTGATTAGCTCCGCTCCGCGTTTCCGCCCGCCGAAACTCGGCGAGCAAAGCCAAACAAGATATGGGACTAAAAGCAAAGCAGAATATATAACCTTAGGCCAAAGTAAAATGATTAAAACTAGCACCGAAGCTCCCAAAGCTACAGAAACAAATATCGCTAAACCAACTAAGTGAAGATTAAAAAAAACTAAACTCCAATCAACATTTAAAATCAAATTCAAAATAAATAAACCAATAACCTAATCAAAAGCTTTGCCTCTTGCCATCCTCTCCCATACCAACATTACGTACCAACATTACGGAAACCATCGTTAATATATAAATTGTAATCCAAACTCCTCCAATAATTCCACCAGTTGGGGTCCAAGCAGGTAAATTTAAATTAGGATACCAATCAACTAGCCCCATATTAGTAAAAGCACTACCGGTAGCTGCACCAATAATTACAATTACGTACGGGAATGATAAAATAAGCAATTTTCATATACATATTAAATAGCACAGAACCAAACGATTGAGTGCTATTTAAATTTAATTTCTTAAGCGACTGATGAGTTCTTCATCTTGCCGGAGGTTACCAAAACATAAATCGCTGATAAACCAACTAAGTCATAAACGATTTTGGCTAACAAGGTACCTGCACCAAATAGTGAAGCCACCAAATCATAGTCGAATAAACCGACAAGCCCCCAGTTTAGTCCCCCCACCACCAAGATTATCATGGCGGTCCAGTCAAGAGCAGTAAATTTTGCCATAAATTTTTTATTAAATAATTTATTTACTCGACCTTTAACTATATTATGACATTTTATATCAAAAACGCCAACGCCTTTTTTCCACATAAACGATCCTCCACCAATATTTACCAATAAAAAATCCACCCATTATGTCTAAAATTAGCAAAACCACCAGTAAATACACTGGCAAAGAACATAAGCCTAGCCCAAATATCGATATCCAGCTTGGGGATTCTCCTCGCTCAGCCAGTTCTCTTAACTAAATAATTTCAAAAATCCCGTGTCCAATGACGCTTAAAACAAAACCCAAGAAGACACAAAATCCTATATAAAAATATTTTTTAGTCCAGCTTCTTTAGCCATATTAAATTAATTATATCACCTTGAAAAAACAAGTAAATAAATAGCTTATCTTTTATAGCGATCCTTATATTCTGCTAATTCTAAAACATATCCATTAATAACTTTTTCTAGATCCTGTCTATTTTTTTTGGCTTCTAAGTCCACTAGAATATCTAGTGCATAAATTCTAAAATAATACCTATGTTCTCATGATGCAGGGCATAGTCCGCCATAATTTGCCTGACCAAAACTATTAATTCCGCAGATTGCACCATCAGGGCATGACCCCTCATCTATTTCTTTTGCTCTAGGCAAAATGTTCCAAAGCACCCAATAGTCCCATATGCCAGATGGAGAGTCGCGGTCATCAAAAATTAATACCAAACTTTTTGCTTCCTTGAGGGCATATAAAAATTCTATCTTCGGATTTATATTCTCATCGTCACAGGTATATCTTACTGGCATTGAGTCGCCATCTCTAAATGCTTTTATTTTTACTAACATTATATTTTGCCCGTTAAATATTTTTTTCTTCGACTCTCGGGAAACTTTTCAATCGCATACCGCAACATAGTTCTTGGCATATCTTTATAATATTTTTTTAGAAAAGTCTCTTCTACCTCTCGCGCACGATTGCCTACCTCACGCAACATCCAGCCGACAGCCTTGTGCATCAAATCATGCTTATCCTGCAATAAAATTTTAGAAATTTTAAGTGCATCCTTAAAAGAATTTTTACGAATAAAATAAAATGTCGCCAACACCGCAATTCTTTTTTCCCACAAATTTTTAGACACCACAAAATTATATAATAAATCTTTTTTTTGCGTCCATAGATATCCGCCAACAATTCTTGGCGCCGATAAATCAACCAAATCCCAATTATTAATAAATTTTGTATTGCAACAATAAACATTAAATACCGCCTTTTTAATTTTAATATTACTTCCCTCAAATTTTGCGACTAACATCAAAACCGCACACATCCTTATCTCGTGATATTTAGACGATAAAAGTTTTTCAATATCCGCCAAGGATATATCGCTCCAATATTTTTTTACAACTTTTCTTATATCTGGCACTATAACCCCCAAAAATAAATCCCCTTCACCGTACTCACCCTTGCCAGTCTTAAAAAAACGTTGTAAATCAATAGTTTTTTGGCGACTAGCTTTTTTTATTAAATCCCCTTCAATCAATTTAATCATCATTTCAATTATATAATAAATAACCCCATATCCCAACTCTTTTTATTGACAGAGTCAACTAAGTTAAGTAACATTAAATTAGTTTTTTTTATTCACTTGTGAAAAAGGAGACTGACTATGCCTGGTTGCGAAAACCTTAAAAAGTTTCATCCTGACATATCTAGAAAAGCGCGCTACGACACAATGAAGGAGTTTGGCCGCGAAGAAGAATGCCTTCACTGCTCTGAGATCCAAATCTGTAATAATTACAACTCAAAGAAAAAAGGCATTTTTAAAATAGACCGTACGCGCCCAAAAGTCCGTTAGTATGCAATTATTAAAACCGCGACAATTAAGTCGCGGTTTTAATTTATTTCACCGAACCGTTTTTTTGATAATAGTCCCAAATCAGTTCCCACTCTTCACGGAAAACACCAAGCAATATCTCGTCATAATACTGGCCTTCCTTAAAACAATTTTTTCTCAACACACCCTCAACTTTATACCCGCAATGCTTGTTGTAATCCAAACTACGAGTGTTGAACTCATAAACTGATGAAGCAACACGATGCAAGTTTAAGATTCGGAATGCATAATATAGCAACGACATCTTAGCATCAGTGCCATAGCCTTTTCCCCAATAGTCTTTCTCCCCAATGATAGCCCAAAAAGTAGCAAGACGATGCATCCAGTCAATATTATGTAGCCCAATATTACCAATTGCCCGACCAGTTGCCTTATCCTCAATAACGAATACTCTATTGTTTTAATTTTGATATTTCTTTGAGAACCACTCTTCTTCAAACCCAAAATCAATCGGAGATACAATCAATAAAAACTTTGCAACTTCTGGATCATTAATCCAGCGCCAACAATTTTCAAGATCCAAATCTTTTCGTAAGGGGCGTAAGATAACTTTTTGCCCATCAAAGCACGCATCATTGCCACCTCTTTTTACCTCCATAACACTCTCCTTAATTTAAGTTATTAAAAAACTATTGCCAAACAAAATCTCGGCTTTTGTTCGGCCGGGATATTTCTATATCAATTGATTAAACGATTATCTGTGCTTTATAAAATTATCCCAGCTAAACAAAATTAATTCGGCTGTTTTATCCATATCAAACGCAAAACGACTCGCAAAAATGACAGGTGAATAATGTTTATTTAACTGTACAGACTTTATTTCCATATGATCATTATATGTCTTATAATCGCTCATGTCAAGGGTGATATAAAGCACCTTGTATCCGTATACTACCCACCCCCTTACCAAAACTAATAATCTATGCTATATTATAATTATAAGGTTATTTAACCGTTTTTTAACAATTTTTTAGGAGGTTCCAAAATGAAGAAGATTTTTTCAGTATTTGCAGTATTATTGATAATGGTTGCTTCTTTCAGCATAGCACGAGCAAAATCGACCGAGGAGGCTGAAAAGGCTTATGCCAAGCACGCCATCAAGGATTTACTCGAACAAGATGTTGGGATCAATGAAGCGATCTTTGCTTTTGACTTCAAAAAGGCAGAAGAGCTTATACAAAAAGCTCAAAATTCTGCCGATAGTTATTTGGGCAAAGAATCCGAACAAAGTCAGGTAATCGATGACCTGGCAAAATATCTAAGTCGGGTAAACAAAGACTATCGTATGATGACAAACATCATAGGACTTGCCAAAATAAACAAGGCAGAAAAAGATAGCGCGATTGAAAAGTTTAAAGAAGAAAAATTAGCGCTACCTCGAGAAACGCACACAAAGCACATGGTGATGGAGATAATGAACACGATCGAGACAACCAGCCTATTGAATAACGAACTCATTGATTTAACGCGCATGACCGCCGAGTCTCAAGACACCATTGAATTTGTAACGGCATTGTACAGACTCAAGACAGAGTCAGTCGCGCCCACCGTTGATCTTCTTTTAACTTCTTATTATCTCATAGAGCTAAACAACTCCTGCGATCACCTCACCGCAGAGATAAGAGAAAAGTGCGTAGAAGAACTTGAGCGAATACAAGGGTTATCGCTCGAGGCCAAAAAAAACAATTTAAAAGCAGCAAGGGACTTAGCGTCCCTCTTTTAAAAACACAATCCCCGCAGAATGCGGGGATTTTTTTATAGAATTAGTTTAATTACCTGGCTAATGTAAAATAAAAGATATAAACATAAGTACCACCGAAGCCAACATTATAAAAAAAGTTGTCCAAATTAAAGTATTTGATATATTACTGCTTTTGTATTCCCCCATTATTTTTTCATTCCGAGAGATTCTAGCAATAATATAAATTAACGGAACCGAAATAACACCATTAATAACCGCTGTTAACACTAAGGCTTTTATTGGATTTATGCCAATAAAATTTATCAAAAGACCGACCAAGGTAGCAATAATAATTATTCCATAGAACCCATGACCGCGACGAAATTTTAAATTTAATCCTTCTCTCCAACCAAAAGCTTCTGATACGGCATACGAAGCAGAAGAAGAAAGTATTGGGATAGAAAGCATACCCAAACCGATAATCCCAAAAGCAAAAATTACTTTAGCTAGCAAGCCAGAATTGGAAAAAGTATCAACCAGTGGTTCAAGCGCACGCGCCGCATCCGCTGCCGAATCAACATTAATAATGCCATTAGCATTAAGTACTGTCGCCGCCACCACAATAATACTCCATACCCCGATCTGTGAAGCCAACATGCCAATAAAATTATCAATTCGTATACGACGAATAAAATGTTTTGTAACGCGAGCCTCACCGCCAACAATCATGTGTTTCTCTTTTTCTTCTTCCACTTCCTGTGATGCTTCCCAAAAAAACATATAAGGCGAAATCGTAGTTCCAAAAATAGCAGTAATTATAAAAAAGAATTCAAAATTTAATTCAATGTGCGGAATAAATGTTGCTCGTAGAATAGTCCCCCACGGATGATTTATTAAAAAAACTGTCACCACATAAGCAAAAAGTGATAAAGCACATATTTTCAATAATCTTACGTAGATTTTATAACTAAGAGAAATTTCTAAAAGTAAAATAATTGTTGTAAAAAAAATTGCCAGCATGGCAAAATTTACTGGTGCTAAAAGTTGTGCTGCAGATGCCATTGCGCCAATATTAGCACCAATATTTATAGTATTGGCAATTACAACTAATCCAATCGTAATCAGCAACGCGGGCTTAGAATAATGCTTTTTTATTACCGCCGTTAAACCTCGGCCACTTACAGCGCCAATTCTTGCACAAGCATCTTGAACGGCTGTAACAAATGGTAACGCAAATAGTGACGTCCACAATGGCCCATAACCAAATTGAGCTCCAGTTTGAGTATAAGTAGCAATGCCCGAAGGATCATCATCAGCTGCACCAGTAATAATGCCAGGACCCAGTATTTTAAAAAATTTCTTAATTTTTTTTCTAATTTCCAACATTGAGTTAATTATACCCTAAATTTATTTAATAAAAAAGCCGTGTATTGCTACACGGCGAGAAAATTTTACTAATCACCATTTATTATGTCTTCACAGGAGTTGCATAGAACATTCTTAAAATAAGTTTGATCGCATATGAGGCACTTATTGCAACTACTGTCACTACATCTTAGAGGATCAACAGTCAAACACTCATAGCAAATATCTCTGCCAAGATTTTGTGCTTTAACTAAATTGTATTCATCCCTCTTTTCTTTATTTATACAACTACGACATTTCTTTCCGGACGAATAGACGCCACTGCAATAGATGCAATTTCCACAACTACAGCGGTTGCTTGCCCCAGAGCCAGCGCCTAAAACTTGTTTACAACTCCAACAAACATCCTTACCATCCGCTTCGGCATCCTTCAGACTAATAATAAGATTATCCGCATCACGCTTTTTTTCTCTTCTCGCTCTTCAAGTGATCTTTTTATATTAATAATTTTTTGCATCCGAATCGCTTCTTTGGCTTTTGACTCCCTTCTCTTAAAAGCTCCGAAAGCACTCCCTGCAACTATAACTGTTATAATTATTTCGACAACAGCCATATACACCTCCTTATAATTAAATTTTATTTATTTTTAAAAAAACAATAGCCTAAATCTATGATTTAAGCTATTCTAATATACACTACTTCCAACATCAAGTCAATGGCGATAAGCTTGCGCAATAACCATCCTGACTTATTTTCGGAACATTTAAGGACAACGAAATTAACCAGCATTTTTAATAGCATGGATGCCTTAAGACAAAAGTTTGGCAAACATACATTATTTTTGGGCTCTAGCCACTTGGTACATAAATTTTCTCAACACTTGGGTCAACGCGGGGATGAAGCGTTAAGAAAATTAGAATTATTACCAGGCGAGACAAAACGAAGAAGACTAGCAATACCGATTATGGTTGCAGAAAATATTTAGATTATTCAAACCTATTAGATATAACAGACCAATCTATGACCTTAATAAACGCATCTATATAGCCAGCTTTTTTGATACTATAGTCTAAAATATAAGCATGCTCAAAAACATCCATTACCAGAAGTGGGACACAACCTGTAAAATGCCCAGCGTCATATTCATTAATCCAAACATTAAAAAATCTTTCCTCGGCTTTATCGTAATACAAAATAATCCAGCCAATCCCACGCATTGCGCACATTGATTTAAAATCTTTTTCAAAATTGTTATAAGAGCCAAATTCTTTATCGATTGCTTTAGCTAGGCCAGAGACACAATCTAAGGCGACTGGCGACTTAGTCATATTTGCAAAATATAATTCATGCAATCGCATGCCATTGAACTCCCAGCCAAACCGTCGGTTTAACTCTGCGTATTCTGGAGATGCGAACTTGTCGTCTCTCTCTAGATTAACCAACGTATCATTTAATTTATTAAAATTAGTAACATAACCTTGATAAAGCGTGAGGTGATTATTTAACAAATTATCTGATAAACCATGGACACCAATTAAATTATTAAAATTTTTTTCTTGATAAGGCATATTTTTAAATTAATTTATATTTCTTAATAATAACACAAAATGACGCTATCCACAGTCGTGCTTGACTAGGCTTGAGACTAGTGTAAAATACAGAAGCAATGTTTAGTATCAAGCAAACAACCATTATTTACGGAATTATTACCCATTACAAGATGGTTGGTGTGAGCATTTAAAAAACCAAGAGTTACCCAAAAACCAGCCATCTACCAAGATGGCTGGTTTTTATATAGTTCTTTTAATTATATTGGTCTTAAGACCAAAGAAGGCGCGAAATGACTGAAAAAAAACATGTAAACGAGCATGGCTGTCTTAATTGCAGTTGCAATGAAAAGCCCAAAGCATTACCAGCAGCCTCCGAGCCCGTCGCAAATGATGTCGACGATGCGTTTGAAGCTTTGGCAGAATTAGAAGAAGTCCCGATGTAGATTATATAGTGCGGAGCAATAATCCGAAGTACATTCGGTAAAATGCCGGCCTAACCAATAGGCACGAAACAATTTCGTCGCTATACAAAGACCCCCGATAAAACGGGGGTTTTTCTTACTAGAATTAGACAAATATAAAAAATGATATACTGTATAAAGATGGAAATATTAAATGGTGTTTATGCTATTTGGAAAGACAAAGGGTCAACTTCGTATGATATTATCCGCCAAATTAAACGAATAACTGCGGCCAAAAAGATTGGCCATGGCGGGACACTTGATCCGTTAGCTAGCGGGATTTTAGTGGTAGGCATTGGCCGTGAAGCTACAAAGTCGCTCCAGGAAATTTTAAAAGATACTGTTAAAGAATACATTGCTAATATAAAGTTTGGCCAAACTAGCTCTACAGATGATGAAGAAGGTGAAAAAAAAGATTTTCCAGATTTTCAAATTCCTACACGCGAACAACTAGAAAATGTATTGACTGAATTTGTTGGGAATATTTTACAAACTCCGCCAATTTATAGCGCAATAAAAATTAAAGGTACTCCAGCATATAAATTAGCCAGACAAGGAAATGACATTAAACTCGAACCAAAAAAAGTAGTTATAAAAGAAATTATATTATTAGCCTATGATTGGCCAACTGCTCAAATTAAAGTTGTCTCAGGCTCTGGTGTTTATATTAGGTCATTGGCTCGTGATATTGGCGAGCGTCTCCAATGCGGTGCATATTTAACTGGGCTAGAGAGAACACGCGTAGGAAAATTTACCAAAGAACAGGCCCTAGATATTAAGCAACTTCAATAATTTAAGCGCAAAAAAACCGCTAAACAGCGGAAATAAGTAATGGAAACCTTCCTTAAGGGAAATAAGATAAAATTCGGCTTAAATCCAAGTGGGTGGTCTCACATTAAAGCCTCGGCTCTAATAAATATTGACCTCCCTTCAAAAAAGTTTGACCCGAATTTATTGCACTGCCCTCATTAAGGAAAGTCTCCACTTATATTTTAACTCTTGTGTACCCTGTGTCAAGTTGCAACTAAAAAAGGCGAACTGCATCGCTCTTTTTTAAATACCTATTTAGAACATTATGTCTTCCTCTGCTCGCTTGTAGTCATGTATCTCTTCAGCACTAAACCAAAATTTAATTTCGTGCTCTGCTTCTTCTTCTGTTTCAGAAGCGTGAATAATGTTATGCACTGATCGCTTGTCTTTATTAGCAGCGGCTGGTGAGTCTACCGAGTAATCTCCCCTGATAGTTCCCATTTCTGAAAAAGCCGGCATGGTATTGCCTGCAATTTTTCTTACCATATCAATTGCATGAATACCTTTAACAATACCTTTTACTAGTGGCCCAGAAGTCATATATTCTAATACCCAATCTCGCACCATCTGCCCAATTTCATACGGATCACTTGTGCCAACTTCTTCAACTGCATCATAACCATATTTTTTATAAGTCGCCAAAGTTTTTTCACCTACTCTGGTAATCCATTCTTTACTTTTTGGATAATGTTCGTGGATTTGTTCTTTCGTAGGCCAAATCATTGATAGCCCAATTAATTTTAATCCTCGCGCCTCAAATCTTTCTAAGATATCTCCCACTAAACCACGCTTAACTCCGTCTGGTTTTATTAAAATTAACGTTCGCTCTTCTTTTGGATGTTTTTTTGACATAGAAAATAATTATTTTTATTAAACCTTATATTAACATAAATTGTCATTTCTGCAAACTCAAAAAAACAAATTCTTGATTAATAAGCTTGGTAAGACACCAGGCCAGCATTCTGATAAACTATTGGTAAATTTAATGTATTCAGATAATCAATCAAAAAATTGTCATTTTCATTTATCAAAATATACTTAACACTAAGCAACACTAAATATTCTCTTGCGTCTTTGGGCGAGATTACGATTGGCTCCTCGCTATAAATTAAAGTTGAAAAAATTGGTGACTCCTCTATATACTTTTTTGCGCTAACGGTGGGTCGAGATACATAGCCACCTACCAGCTTCTTCTTGTGAATAGTTTGTAATACATAACCTTAGACCATTCACTACTTACATCAATAATTGCAAAATCATCCTGAACATTAACTAACGTGTAATAAAAATCAGGAATTGAAACTTTTTGAAAATCAAATTTAGCAGGTAAATAATCAAATACTAAAATTACAAACCATATAAAAATTATAATACGCTTCCAACGCCATTTACTTTTAAATACATAGTTTAACGAAATTGCGCTAATTAAGGCCAAGGCGATATAAACCATCATGGCCATTCTTGAGGCAACGCCTTGGATTGACATTAATGGAACAAATTTTTGAAAAAATAAATATGGCAATTTAACACTATTAAAAATTCTACCACCAATATGTAGGTACGGGCCTAGAGATAAGATGCCAAATATCAAAGCCACCAACATAAAAAATTTTACTTCCTTTCTTTTCCTTAAATCATTGTTAAATAAAGTAAAAATGATCAGCAAAATAACACTAAGGCCCAAATAAACGGATGATTCCCAAAATCCGCTCCAATGAACCCAAATATTATAAAAATAATGTCCTAAAAAAGTCGATTGCCCTGGGACGAAGAAAGACAACAAATCGTTAGAATAAAAGGCGGGGTCATGGCCTGGAACGTTAAATTCTGTAGTAAACATCTTCATATACATCATGGCTCCAATATACGGACCAACAAATAAAATAATAGCTAAAATAAACTTATAAACATCATCGCTAGGATACGAACGCTTAATTTGTAGATTATTTTGAAAATATTCAAAGACGAAGTACAAAACAATAAATCCCACCAGATACAACATATAATATAAATCAGAATATGCAGCCAAAATAAAAAAGATAGCTGGGAGTTTCCAACCCGCTTCAGTATCCATCATCTTAATAAAATACAAAATAAAAAGTGATACCCAGCCAATTAAAAATAGATTGAAATGGCCAAGAGATCGTGCAAAATGATATGCAGAAAAAGTTACAATACATCCAGCCACAAAAGACACAGTTTTATTTTTTGTAATGTAATACGCTAGTTTATACATTCCAAACCCACCTAGAGAGAAATGAAAATATATTAAAATATTATATGTGGCTATCAAGCCAAAAAAATACTGCAAAAAAAATTGCTGGTATAGAGTTAGCCAAAGATAAAGTATGAAAAAGTAATGAGTCACCAGTAGGCCAAAAGATATAATTACTAACAAAAGGATTTGTGTGCAAATGTATAACAGCCTCCTTTACCCACCAAAAATTCCAAAGGAATTGCCAAGAGTCACCATAGCTTGGCATAAATGATGAAATATGGATTATTTGTGGGAACGTTAGTATTGCTGAAATCAAAAAATAGTAACCGAATATCGCCCAATCCGACTTTAAGCATCTAGCATCACCTATCTGTTTTAATTTGGAAATGATTGTTTTCATAAATTAACTCTATATTACCATTTAAATCCGTTCTTAAAATATTTGCGCTGACTAAACGAGCTAGGGTTTCTGCTGTTGGGTGGCCGTATCGATTGTTTGCTCCTACTTGTATAATTGCAGTTTTAGGATCAACAATTTTAACAAAATTTTCCGAAGTAGAGCTTTTTGAACCGTGATGTGCCACTTTTAAAACATTTGCCTTTAAATTTAAATTAGCTGACATCAGTTCTCTTTCAACTGACTCTTCTGCGTCGCCAGTTAAAAGAATAGATTCTCCGCCCGCATTCAATTTGGCGACGATAGATGAACTATTGGTATTGCTCAACTTTTTGCCTGATAAGTCAGTGAATGGATACAACAATTCTAAGTTGATTGCTGGCGTTATCTGAATTTTTTGACCAACATGAGCAATGACTTGAGGGATTTGTTTTTCTTCAATAGCTTGGCTTAGCGCCTGGAAAACATTGGTATCAGAAATGACGCCCGTAGATAAGTATTCATCTACTTGATAATTTTTAAAAACGTCTACCAGGCCTGAAATGTGATCAGCATCGGGATGCGTAGAAATTACTATTTCAATTTTTTTATCAAAAAAAGGCATAACGCGACCAAGTCTGTCTAAAATTTGCCCACTTGGTCCACCGTCAATTAAAATTTGATTGCTACCTAGAGAAACTAAAGTTGCGTCTCCCTGACCCACATCAAAAAAATAAACTCTTAAATTATTTTGTTCGGCTATGGCAAAAATAGCCACCCAGACTAAAATTACCACGACAAGCAATGAGCCAAAGAAATATTTTATTTTCGAATTCATAGTCTATGCTTTAATTGAAGATTTTTTAACAACAAAACTTCGCCATATCACTATAAAAAGCGCTACATAATAAACCCATAACCAAAAGGAATATACGGTGACTACCTTTAGGGCGGAAAATTTTAGTGCACCAAATAATTCTACAATACTAATTTGACACTGTAATATAAGCCAGCCCGCCCAAGCCAGTACCTGACCAATTGGAAGCCATATAAATGATGCTAAAACAGCAATGAAGCCTACTAGCATAGCTATCGGTACCAATGGCAAAACTAAAATATTTACCAACGGAGCGACTAAAGAGATTTGGCCAAAATTATACAAAAGAATCGGTAGAACCATAATCTCCACCGCCAAGGTTGCCACTAATATTTCTTTAAAATAAAAAAGATCTGGTAACCACTTTAACTTTTCATCTACCCATGGAGCAATATATATTAAGCTTAAGGTGGCTAAAAAAGATAATTGGAAACCGACATCATATCTAACTATAGCTGGGTTAACCAGCGCCATTACAGCGCCAGCAAAAATCACAGAATTTGCTGCTAGTGATAATCTACCAAACTTCTGTGCCACTAACATTAGAATGCCCATTATAGCTGCCCTAACAACCGAAGTTGATGCTCCAGTTATTAAAACGAAGAATACTATGCCCAAAACAGCAAAATAAAATGCTTGAGGTCGATACAGCCCACAAGCTAAAAGAACCGCCATGAATATTATCGCAACTATAGTTATATTATAGCCTGATAAAGCAATAATGTGAGTTGTCCCTGTACGACTAAAATTATCCATTAAAGTTTTATCCATATTCTTTTTAGCACCTAATATCAGTCCTGAAAGAAGCGAAGCCTGAGGTTCTGGAAATATCAAATTTATTTGTTGCTGAAATTTATTTCTTAATTCAAATAACGGCGTTAATATTTCATCTTTATTTCTAGCCTCGAATGAAATATCTGGAAAATAACTGACCGCACCAATTCCCCGCATGGCTAAATAATCTTTATAAGAAAAAGTACCTAGCACAGGTGGCTCCTTAAGCCGTCCAGATACCCTGATTGCGTCGCCATATTTAAGATCCAAAAACCTATCGGTGGTCAGCAAAACCTTTCCACTAATTGGTAAAAAACCTTCCGTTGTATAAATTTTTTCGGCAGTAAATTCAACCTTTTGATTATTGATATTCACCTCTGGTTCTTTAGTTACTTCTCCCAATAACACTATTTCTCTTTGGAAAGGTACTTGATTTATTTGGCTAAAATTTGATTGAAACCATATCAAGCGCCCACAACCTAAAGCGAAAAAAATTAGCATAATACCAACAATATATAAGTTTTCACCTGCTGACTTTTTAGATAATTTATTAGGTAAACTAGCAACTACCAAAATACTGCCCGACAAAAGAAATAGCCACCAACCATTTTTAAATGTCGACAAAAAAGAACCGAAAAAAATTCCGGTTAAAAAAAATAAACATATATATCTGAAAATTTTTGGAGCGCTCATCAATATTCGATACCTTTCCGTGCTTTTATTCCTTGATCAAAATAGTGCTTAATTGGTTTTACCTCTGACACTAAATCGGCTATTTTGATAATTTTTTTAGATGCTTTTTGACCTGTTAAAATAATTTCTTTCTTCTTGCCATTATGCATAAGGCATTTTATTACCTTCGCTTCATCAATCAACTTGAAATAAATTGCTACTAAAATTTCATCCAAGATAATTATGTCTGCCTTACCATTCATTTCCTGTTGGGCCTCGTGCCATGCGCGCTGAGCCAAGATTAAATCTTGATTCTTAATTTTATTTTTTTTAACAAAAATCGGCTGACCGAAACTTTTTATCTTAATACGCGGTAAAAATTTAGCAATTGCTTTCACTTCCGATGTTTCTGGTCTAGCCGGTTTTAAAAATTGGACTATACTGACTTGTTTACCTGCTCCAACAGCTCGCAGAGACAAGCCCAACGTTGCAGTTGTCTTCCCCTTGCCTCCGCCGGTATAAATTTGAATCATATATTGCAGGTTGGACACGACCCCGGTGGCAAATCAGGAATAGCTGGAGATGGATCCCTCAACTCTGGCGCTACATCTTTTTCCGACAATTGAATGCTTTCTGGCTGTTTCTCTTCTTTTTTACCAATATTTAACACTTGCTGTTTTCTAGATTCATTACGATAAATAGTGATGCCCTTACAATTATTTTCATAAGCCATCCAATAGGCATTTTTAATATCATCTATAGATGCATTAAATGGGAAATTAACTGTTTTGGAAACCGCGTTATCAACATGATTCTGGAATGCCGCTTGCATCTTAATGTGCCAGACTGGTTCCATATCCATTGCAGTCACAAAAATTTTCCTCCAAAATTCCGGCACTTCTTGAATATTTTTAACAGTTCCTTTATCGGCAATCTTTAATATTAATTCCTCACTCCACCAACCTTCTTTTTTAGCAATTTCTTCAAACAATGGATTTACTTCTGTTAATTCCTTGCCACCCAAAACATGCTTCCTAATATATGCAATGGCAAAATGGGGCTCGATACCACTAGAACAGTTAGCCACTATGCCAATGGTCCCGGTAGGCGCAATAGTTGTGGTAGTTGCGTTACGCAATTTCCAACCATCTTTTTTATTATAGATTGAGTCCTGATAACTTGGGAATACCCCTCTAAATGTAGCAATTTCTTGTGATTTAACTTTCGACTCCTTATTAATAAATTGCATTATTTTTTCTCCCAACTCAATTGCTTTATCACTATTATAAGGAATGCGCAGTTTAATCAACATATCTGCCCAACCCATTATGCCTAAACCAATTTTTCTGTTTTGCTTAGTCATCGCTTCAATTTCAGCAATCGGATATCTATTCATATCAATAACATTATCTAAAAAGTGAACTCCAGCCCTAGTTGTTCTTTTAATTTTTTCCCAATCCACTTCATAATGCCCACCTTGCTCCTTAAGCATTTTTACTAAATTGATACTACCTAAGTTACATGACTCATACGGTAAAAGAGGTTGCTCGGCACATGGATTAGTTGATTCAATTTTCCCTAATTTTGGAGTTGGGTTATCACGGTTCATCTTATCAATAAAAACTATCCCTGGCTCACCATTACTCCAAGCTAAATTGACTATCATATCAAAGACTTCTTTTGCCTTTAACTTGCCTTGCGCAATCCTAGTTCTCGGATTAAATAAATCATAGTAAGCATCTTTCTTTACGGCTTCCATAAATTCATCGGTTAATGCAACCGACATATTAAAGTTAGGCAAAATTCCTTCTTGCTTTTTGGCCGTAATAAATTTTAAAATATCTGGATGGTCAACTCTCAATATGCCCATATTCGCTCCGCGTCTCTTGCCTCCTTGTTTAACTACATTTGTAGCCGCATCGAATACTGTCATAAAAGAGATTGGGCCAGATGCCGTTCCTTGAGTAGACTTAACTGAATCTCCTTCGGGTCGTAATCTAGAGAAATCAAAGCCTGTCCCACCTCCAGATTGATGAATCAATGCAGTGTTTTTTACGGCTTCGAAAATACTATCCATTGCGTCCTCCACTGGCAAAACAAAGCAAGCTGAAAGCTGTTGCAAAGAACCACCAGCATTCATTAATGTTGGGGAATTTGGCAAAAATTCTAACGAGGCCATTAATCGATAAAACTTTTCTTCTATTTTAAATAAATCTTCGTCGGTAATATGTGGTCGATGAATTTTTTCAGCTGCTGCAATATTTGATGCAACTCGCTGAAATAATTGCTGAGGTGTTTCATTGAGCTTCCCCTGTTCATCTTTTCGTAAATAACGAGATTCCAAAACTGTAAGTGCATTTTTGGAAAGTTTTGTTCTGACGTCTTGTGCCAATAAAAAATATTTGGCTTCTCTTATCTCACGCCTCTTCTGACGATACAGAATATAAGCCTTAGCTGTTTGGGTGAAGCCATCCTCTGTTAAAGTTTCTTCAACGGCATCTTGAATTTCTTCGACATTAGGAATTTTTTTCTTCGCACTAAATTTTTCAGCTATTTTTTCTCTAACTTTCTCTGCTAATAGTTCGGCTTTATCTCCGTCGGCCTCGCTCGTTGCTAAAAAAGCCTTATATATAGCATTAGCTATGCGCATATTGTCAAAATCGACTATTCGACCGTCTCTTTTTTTAATCTTTGCAATTTTATTTTCCATAATTGTGCAAAATGATAAAAACTTTGGTAGCGAGGTAAAAAACCAAAGTTTTTATCATTTAGATTATTAAATTTTTTATGACCTTTACTAATATAGTTTACCCCAATTTATTAAACACGCAAAATTAGGGGGCTGTGGATAACTTTTTAACCAAAATCCCCGCAAATTTTGCGGGGATTTTTCTAAATAAAACTCTTTTATTTCATTTTTTTTCTAATGAATGTTGGGATATCTAACTCGTCATCTTCCTCTATACTACTTAGCTTAGAATCGAATATCGGAATTGGCTTTTTTTTCGGTTGCTCTACAACTGGTTGTACGTTTTGCCTAACAATTGGTTCTTGCCGTGATATTACGGGCTCAACAGAAGCTGATTGCGATACAGACCTAGAAACTTCTCGCTGGCTCCCTGATTCAAAATCTGATTCTCTTTTTTTAAGCTCTCCCGATTTAAATCCAGTAGCAATCACCGTAATTTTTATCTCTCCTTTTTTTAATTTATCATCAGTCACTGCACCAAAAATAACTTTAGCTTCTGGATCAATTGATTCTGTAATAACTTTTGCCGCTTCGTTAATTTCCGTCATAGTTAAATCAGCACCACCAGATAAATTGAACAATACGCCACTGGCACCATCGATTGATAACTCCAATAGAGGTGAATTAATTGCTTGCCTTGCGGCTTCCGATGCTCTGTCATCGCCATTGGCTTTACCTATGCCCATAAGCGCTGAACCAGCGTCTTTCATAATTGCTTTAATGTCAGCAAAGTCAACATTAACGATTCCAGGAATTGTTATTAAATCTGAAATACCTTGCACGCCTTGTCTTAAAATATCATCAACAGTTGCAAATGCTTCCAATAATGGAGTGTGTCTATCAATTATTTGTAAAATTCTATCATTAGGAATTGTAATAAGAGCATCAACTCTTTCTTTGAGTTGTGCTAATCCTTCGCGAGCCAATTTCATTCTTTGAGACCCTTCAAATGTA
>PFDW01000067.1 GCA_002793835.1 Candidatus Portnoybacteria bacterium CG10_big_fil_rev_8_21_14_0_10_36_7
ATTTCTTTAGATAGTATTGACATAAAATAAATAAAACTTATAATATTAATTGAAGCCTATGAAAGAACAGAACGGGTTGATTGCTGCGGTAATAATATTCTTCATCGGACTTTTTATTTATACAAAATTAGCCGGACCGATACCATTTTTTGTAAACAGCGTACAGACTACCAAAGCCAGTTTTTTCCAGGCAGACGGTACAGGTAAAGCTGCGGCAGCTCCTGATATTGCTAAAATTTCTTTTGGCGTGACCAAAAATTCTGCAACAGTATCTGATGCTCAAAATCAAGTAAACTCAAATATCAACAGCATTCTTAAATCCCTTAAAGACCTTTCAATTGAAGAAAAAGATATAAAAACGACTAATTATTCTGTTTATCCTAACTATAACTATAATGAAACCCGCCAACAGATTTCAGGCTATACAGTCACGCAGAATATTGACGTTGAGATAAAAAAGATTGACAAAGTAAATAAAGCAGTTGATGCTATAACCACAAACGGAGGAAATTTAGTCGGACAAATAAGCTTTGATTTTGATAAAGAAATACGAAGAAAACTTGAAGATCAAGCTCGAAAAGAAGCAGTAGAAATGGCTCGAGAAAAAGCTCAAAGCTTGGCAAATGCTTCGGGAATTACTCTTGGAAAGATTATAAATGTAGAAGAAAACTCAAACAACAGACCCGTGCCTATTTATAGCGATTCAGTTGGTTTAGGAGGAGCACCTGTTGAAAAAGCGACCGAAATCACACCCGGACAATCTGCTATCCAAATATCCGTAATCTTATCCTACGAAATCCGCTAGTATTTTTTCCTTAATTTAAATTGACAGAGGCCAATAATAATAGTATAATGCTTTGATATATCCTATAGCATATGTTTAGAGACATAGAATCACAATATTCTTATGGCCTAGAGCTTCGAGAACCCGCTGATAACTTCGCGGTTTTAACTGCATTTGAATTTCTAAATGACTATAAACTCGAAGCTCAAAAAGCAAAACAAAGAGTTTGGGGACAAGCTATGTCTATGCAAGCCGGTCATCCAGGACAATTGTTTTTTCAAATATTTAAGACTGCAGCAAAGCGGAAACTTGATGCAAGACTTAATATAGATTGGTTTTCAAGACTGACATCTGAAGCCGGGATTAACTCGACAATACCGGTTAAATCTATAATTGGAAAAGGGGACTATCATAAATTTTTTAAGAATCGTAACGAGGAGGCCTTCCGGGATTTAATTAATTCCGGAGTAAATGTGAATTTTTTGAATCCTCCGGATAAAATTCAGAAGATATTTCCATTCTTAGGAAGAAACCATATCAAGATATATATCGTAGATAATGTTGCCTGGTTAGGCGGGGTAAATATCTGCGATGCATCTTTTAATGCGATTGATTTTGTCGTAAAGATCACAAATCCAAGGATAGTAGATGTCTTGACAGAAGAATTTGAATTTTCGAATCAGGAAAAAACAGATGATCAAGTAGTCACTGAAAATGGAACATTGTTTATAGATAGTGGAGAGGCCGGTCAATCAATTATTCTTGATGAGGCTCAATTTATGGTGAATACGGCACAGAAAAAAGTTAGGAACATTTCTTTTTTTACGCCCGATGGACCATTTTTAAAATCTTTAAAAGACGCACACGATAGAGGAGTTGATGTAGAAGTTCTTAAGCCATCGGAAACTTCAGGCATTTATGTTTTACTTGATTTGGTAAACAAAGTTAATATGAATATAAAGAGAAGAAAAGTGCCATTTACAGAAGTTCATGATTCTGTTCACGCAAAATTATTAATAATAGACGATGAATCAGTCCTATTTGGTTCTCACAATTTAATGAAGTCGGGTGTAAACGCAGGAACACAAGAAATTGCTTTTTACTCAACAAATCCTATTCTTGTCAGAAATTTAATTAATTTTTACAATAAAGCCCGAAACGGAGAATTTAAACAGAATTAACTCTACTTATTCCCTTATGGAGAACCTCCTCAAGCCAACTACCTACGAGGTAATAATCTAACCAACCTACGAGGTCAGTTTTATTCATCAAATACTAAATGTTCTATGATTGGGTATGCTGGGACATTAATGTTAGAAACAATAAATTTTCTGTATTCATCAACGGGATTCTTTTTTGAAAAGTAATTAAGGATAATATCTGTATCTATAGTTTCATTTTTACTGGACGATAAGTAAGATTTAAGAGATGACCACTCATAATTAAGTAAATCGTTAACGATGTTTTTACTTGGGAAAAACAGATCTATTGGATTTAAATGTATGTAGCGAGAAACATGAATTAAGTATTCATCGCTATCAATAAGTTTTGCTTTAAATCGCCCTTGATATAGACTTCCCACTGTTTCATATTTAGTATTGAAATATTTAGAATAACTATTACATAAATCGGAAAAGAATTTGCTTATTGCGTTAATCGATAGCTGCTGAATTAAAAAATGAAAGTGATTGGGCATCAGACAAAATGCAATAATATTAACATTTATTTTCTTTTTATACTCAATAATCTTACCTAGAAATCTTTCATAATCCCTGGAGCTTAGAAATATTTGCTGCTTTCTATTACCTCGATTATAAATATGATAAAACGAACCATTCTCAAATAGTCTTGGAGGATATGCCATATTTAAATAGTAAACCTACGAGGTTGCTAAGTTAATAACCTCGTAGGTTGAAAGCTACAGACTGAAAGCTGCTATTTATTCCCGCTGTGGAAGGTTTCGTGTACATTTCTTAATTGCGGGTTTGTAACGTGTGTATAAATCTGAGTTGTTGAAATATTCTTATGCCCAAGCATCTCTTGCACTGACCTGATGTCGGCGCCGTTGGTCAAAAGATCTGTGGCAAAGGAGTGGCGAAGCGTATGAACTGTCGCATCATTTACCGGAATTCTTGATTTAATAACGTATTTTCTAATAATCCTCTCAACGCTTCGGGCGGTAAGCCTCATTTTTTCACCGTTATTTTCCTCTATTATTGTACCTGAATATCTAATAAACAGAGGTTTAAAACTGTCTTTTCTTTCGTCCAGGTATCTTTTTATCCAATCCGCCGCCCTATCTGAAATAAAAACCAGCCTAAGCTTACTTCCTTTTCCAATCACTCCAAACTCGCGTCTATCTAAGTCAATTTTATCTTTATTTAGACTAACAAGCTCTGAAACACGAAGACCAGTAGAGAAAAGCAACTCTATAATGGCTCTGTCTCTTAATCCTTCTTCTTTAGAAGTGTCTGGCGTTGTTACAAGCCAATCTACCATTTCTTTAGTTAAAAATTTAACGCTTCTGCTTTCTGTTTTGGGCAGATCGATCTTTGATGGTTCAAGAGTCTTGTGATCATTTTTAATTAAATATCGCAGGAAAGACCGAAGGGCAATTACATAATAATTTTGAGTAACCCTTTTTAATGTCATTTGCTTATCATCGATCCTGTTTGACAGAAAAACTCTGTATTTTCTGACAATTGATAAATCTAAATTTTCTATTGATTTATCGGGTAGGACAGAAGAGAACCATTGATTAAAAACATCAAGATAATGCCTGTAATCCCTGATCGTAAGTTTTGAGCAATTCCTTTCAACCTCCAAATACTCAAGAAATTCATCAATCAACTCGGGTAATTGCTTCACATATTAATATTACATGTTTATTTTGCGACATGCAAATGTCGTAAAATAAACGTAAATTCTTCGACATGAATGTAGAAGAATTTTTGTTGTACGACGAAGAAATCAATTATGTCAAACTTGACCCCGATTTAATCGGGCTTAATCT
>PFDW01000048.1:0-285 GCA_002793835.1 Candidatus Portnoybacteria bacterium CG10_big_fil_rev_8_21_14_0_10_36_7
TTGTTTAGATCTACAACAAGAGAGTTTCCTTTTGGCGAGATGGAATCGGTTTGGAGTTGTACCACATCAGCAGTATTAGACACATGAAGATTAGTCGTTTCGATAACGGGTGAGATTATTTTTTGATCTACGTGTAAGATTGATGCGGTTAACTGGTCGAATTGTCCCACTGCTGCGGTAAGTTGATTAACGACAAGCGACTGGATATTGGCGATGCCGGTGACTACGGCATTTTGGGTTTCCAGATACCCGCTCTGAATGCTTCCAAAAAGCGCTTTTGAATAA
>PFDW01000048.1:325-478 GCA_002793835.1 Candidatus Portnoybacteria bacterium CG10_big_fil_rev_8_21_14_0_10_36_7
TCATGACGGCAACATAATTTGTATATTGCTCGCAAAAGGATAACCCGTAGTATTTGGGTTGTCTTGAAAATCTAAAGTATTAAAGATACATACAACAAATGTCATCTTTATGGATACATAATAACACGTAATGTCAATATCTACAATCAATAA
>PFDW01000048.1:511-2970 GCA_002793835.1 Candidatus Portnoybacteria bacterium CG10_big_fil_rev_8_21_14_0_10_36_7
CTATAATGACACTATCTGAACAACAAATATCCTCGATTAACTTCGGAAAAGTGTCATAAATGTTCAAGCTTTTTAATTCTTTTTGATGTCGCGATTGAGAAAGTAGAAGGTCAGTACGGAGATATTACGACATCAACCTACCGCTGTTCAAATATCGAGTGTCAAAAAGAAACTGACGCGGAGATATCTCGCATGATGAAAAAGAAAAAAGAAAAAGATTTATTAAATAAAAAAAGACTGGAAAATATAAAGAAGAGTCGTAAAAAGGCAAAAGATGAAAAACGTAAAAGATCTTAAGTCAGGCGTCTGCATACCTTGTGAACAAGGTGGAGATCCGATGAATGCTTCGCAAATAAGTAATTACACTTCTCAGGTCCCTCAATGGGAGGTAATTGATAAAGAAAATGTTGCTAAACTGATGCGGAAGTTTAAGTTTAAGAATTTTATCGAGGCAATATCATTTGCAGACAAGGTCGGTGCATTAGCTGAAAAAAACGGCCATCATCCAAAGCTTATAGTTGAGTGGGGTAAAGTCACGGTGTTCTGGTGGACGCATGCTGTCGGGGGGCTTCATCGTAATGATTTTATTATGGCTGCGAAAACCGATGATTTAAGTATTTATTAACAGAAAATCATCAGTAAATATTTAAGTCAAACCTTAGTTGACAAGACGTTTTTTTCGTGACATTATAGTTATATGCGTAAAATATCACTTGCATTTGCTATTTTTGTACTAGTCTTATTTTTTTCTAATATCAAAACAAGCTATGCTGCTGAAATATCGGGATGGAATGTATCAGCTTGCTTTAGAGTTGACCCGTGTTATGATATTGGAGAAAAAGATGATGACAATCCAAATGGATGCACTGGGGACTCGCATCATTTAAGTAGGCTGGCTCTTGATCCTTCTGGAAAACCTCCTTCGAATAGTGAGGTTTATATTACAGAGTGTGTAAATGTCACTGCAGACAAAACATATTGTACTACAGGAGATGCAAATCTTGATAAAAATCTACCACCCATTGACGGACATCTTGGAAAACTTATTTCAGAGGCAGGATACGATGTCAGTAAAGGTGAAGTCAAATTTTTTTCAGGAGCTAATTCCGCAGATGGAACGGAAATAGGCAGTGAGCGTGGGAAATTGGCGACGGATACTCTTGGTAATCTGATACTTCCTGGCGAAAACAGAATCATAGGTTCTATTGAATGGAAAAGCTGGAATCCGACTATCCTACCGCGCAATTTCAAAATCTGGACTCCGGTCGTTGCCACCACTGATGAAGAAAATCCCGCCTCAGGGATCGCCGGACAACAGCAAGCAGACTTGACTTTTAGTGGTACAGCTCAAACAAAGGAATGCGATGATTATGTTTCTTATGATCCTGAAGGACGTGTCTTTGATGCAATAACCTTAGATCCAATTCCAAATGTAGCCGTTACATTATTGCAGCGTGATCAGACCGGAAATTATACAAAAGAAGCAGTGAATCAATATAATACTGAATACACGATTATTAATCCACAGGTTACAAAATCTACTAATTTAGATCGACTTGCCGGAGTTTTTAACTTTTATGTCGTAGACGGATTTTACAAGCTAGTTCCATCGCATGGAGATTACAATTTTGTGGATTCTAGCAAAAGATCACAACTACCTGCGAATGTAAATAAGATTTATTCAAATATTTACTTTTCCGACTCGCCGCCCATTGAACAGAAAGGCAAACTTGAACATAGAGATATACCGTTATTTCCAAAAGACGGATTAGGGAAAAGATATCAGCCGGATACATTTAAAGAGATTTGGTACGTGACAGAGGCCGTGAATCCTACAACCATTGAGTATAGAGGACAAGTTCCATATCCGTTTGCAAAGGCGATTGTACAAATCTGTAATCCGCAAGGGTGTCGGGAAGGCAGAGTTATTACTAGCACGGCTCAAGGAGGTCCTAACAATGAAGGATTTTTCAATATCAGACTTAATCAAAGCGTACTGCAGGAAGGAGAATATTATGATGTCAAGTTTGAAAAGGTTGATTTAGTAAATTCTACTTTATCAAGGACAAATTTTATTTGGCATAAGTTTATGGCTATTATTAGATCTATATCCTTTGCAGAAAAGGTAGAGGCGCAAGGAAGTACACTTTCCAGAAAAATTGAACCGATAATATCTTATTTAGAGGGATATGCTTATGACAAAAACGGGAAAATTATTCCAAATGCAAAGATAAATATTTATGTCCCTTTTGCCACAGGTCCTATCATACAGACAACAGCAAATGCTAACGGCTATTTTAGGTTAACATCAGAGTTCATACCAGCAACAAATTATTCTCTTTCGTATCAAAAAGAAGGATCTGCCGACAAAACCAATATATCAACCTCACAGTTTTTGGCACAGAACAAGGAATTTATTGCAACCGAAAAGATAAATCCTTATTTAAAGACGACAACAA
>PFDW01000048.1:3315-3831 GCA_002793835.1 Candidatus Portnoybacteria bacterium CG10_big_fil_rev_8_21_14_0_10_36_7
TCTTTGGAAAAAAATCAACAATTGCTCTTCCTTCTTCCATAATCCTATTGGCTGCTGTAAGTTTTTCATTTATCTCATCCAATGATTCTGCTTTTGAAGCGTCATCAATCATCCTTAAGATATCATAATATAAGTCTTTAATGCTGTAAGACATGGATTCAAGCATCCCCATAGTATTTCCGACGTCATGACCTTGTCTTTGAATCATCATCTCTAAATCTGTATATGCCAATCTTAGTTTTTCGTTTGCTGCTTTCAAATCAGCTTCTGACCCTTCCAACCTTACTATTTTATCATGAAGAGCTTCTCCAGATTCAGAAAGTCTTACCCGTGTATGCACATCCTGCATATAACTATTTTCTAATAAAACAAATCTTTTTTCTGTTTTTCCTCTTAAACGTCTAAGTATGCTGAACAGAGGTGTTTCATGAGATACAACATACCTCATATAAAGAGGGACAGTCAAACCCAGCACAGTCCTATCAATGTATTCTGGGACCAAATATCTTTTTAGTT
>PFDW01000016.1:0-1656 GCA_002793835.1 Candidatus Portnoybacteria bacterium CG10_big_fil_rev_8_21_14_0_10_36_7
AAACAAAAAGAAAAATATAGAAATTAATTCTAATATGACGCTTTTTTTTCTTTTTCTAATAAATTTTCTTTTATTAATTCGTTGACCCTGACCCCATAATATTCTTGTTTATGATAAGGATCTAATCCCATCATTGTTAATATAAAATCCTCTAAATCATAGTTAGGAACTTCTTTAAATTCATCTATAATTGCATCTATTCTTTCTTTATCCCCTTCTTTAAATTCAACTTTTGTATTTGCTTTTAAAGGAAATCTGTTTTCTATTTTTTTTCCACACACAAGATCATTAAAGCAATGCATAACATCATTGCTAAAAACACCCTGACTATGCATAAAAAAAACATTGCCAAGTGATCCTTTTTCAACAAGTTTTCGTTTAACAGGGTTATAATGCTCTACAAGAAACATCATTTTCATTAATTTTGGAGCGCCACCTATTGAATAGCCCATTTCATTTATTAAATATAATATTGTTTTTTTTGTTCTATCTATATTCATATATACTTATCAATAATTTTCGCACTGCACTTGATAATATGCTTGTGGATGATCACAAGAAGGACATTTTTCAGGCGCTTCTAGTCCAAAATGGATATAACCACACTCGCGACAAACCCAACTAGTTTCTTGGCTTTTTTTGAATACTGCGCCAGCTTCTACTTGCGCCAATAATTTTTTATATCTTTCTTCATGATGTTCTTCTGCTTTAGCAATTGAACGTAATCTTCTGGCAATATCTGGCAATTCTTCTTCTTCTGCAACTTTAGCAAATTCAGGATACATTTTTGTATGTTCATAATTTTCACCGTTAATTGCCGCTTTTAAATTTTCAATTGTCTTACCATAAACTGTTGGCATTCCGGCTTCAACTTTTATTTCATTTTTTTCAGCTAAAAGCTGATCTGCCTCTGGCAGAAGTTCCTGAATATGTTCAAATAATCTTTTTGCATGGGTTTTCTCTTGTTCTGCTGTTTCTATAAAAATAGCAGCGATTTGTTCATATCCTTCTTTTTTTGCAATTTTAGAATAAAAATCATAGCGATTTCTAGCTTGCGATTCTCCAATAAATGATTTTGTTAAATTTTGTATTGTTTTTTTCATATATTTATAAATTAATTATTAATATTAATTATTCCTTTTCTGATTAAATTTTACCATATTTTAAAAATATGACCAATACTATTAGGAGATTACAAAAAGCAAGCGGGCGTATCTTAACGACACACCCGCTGTTATTTTAATTCCTATTTGAATGGCACTGGTTTAAATGGCGATATAGAATTTTCCCTCTTATAAACACGCACACACGGTTCTGATTTCTCTGAAGTCAAACTTGCCATTAAAAGACGTTGGGCAGCTTTTAATTCTGGGGCTTCTTCTTCACTAATCTCCGTCCCTAAAAACTGCCCTAAACGATCTCCCATAGCAAATTTTATCTTCTGGATTAACAATCCTTTAATCAAATCACGCCACTTTCTTGTTGTTTCATCTATATCAATAGATGGCAAGGTTCGGTTGTTATATGTCTCTATTAATATTAGAGCCTCTTCAGCCTTATCAGATGCAATTTTGTTTATTGATCTTACATAAGCAACGACGCGATCTCTCCCATTAGAATGAGTAAGACTGATTTGCGAATGCAATCTTCCATCAG
>PFDW01000016.1:1667-3772 GCA_002793835.1 Candidatus Portnoybacteria bacterium CG10_big_fil_rev_8_21_14_0_10_36_7
CGTCTTTTGAGATGATTAAGTAAGTATTGTTCTAATTCTCTATGGGCTTGACGAGCTTTCGCAAATAGTATCAGAATTTGTTCAATGATCTCATCTGTTACTTTTATCTCAGACTCAACTCGAGCAATCAATTCACGTTTCTGAGCATTTAATTCCGTTTTTTCTTTTGTAATGTTGACCATTATTGCCCGCGCTTTGTCACGTTTTTTCGTAAATTCCCATCCATGATCATCCCACCAATCCATAAGATTTCTTAGTTTCTTAGCTTTGATTGTGGTTATATTTTTCAAATTACGATAAACTTTACTTCTGCCCGTGTATAAACGAAACTTTTTTGCCCATGCTCCTCGCGCTTGAGCCTCTTTCCCCCTGGCTGTTTTTAATTCACGGTCACATTGTATAATTCGCTTCTCTAAATCTTTTAATCTTGCCGCGTAAGTTGCCATGATATTCTCCTTTATTTTAATTTTTCTGCATTATTGCAATAATTCTTCTGCTCTCTTTATAACTTACTGGATCTAAAGCCGTTGCTAATGATTTCCGGATATACCTATAGATGGAACCCTCTCCTAGATGCGTCTCTTTATTTATATTCATTTGTTAAAAGACATAAAAAAAGCATACCCCAAAAGTATGCCCGTTGTCAAACTCTAACGCAGAATAGTTTTTTTTATTTTTGTACCAATCCTCTTGCTTTTTTAATCTTTTCTATTTGAGTTAAATATTCTTTTCTTAATCTAATATTTTTCGGAGTAATTTCTAGAAATTCATCATCTTTCATAATTTCCAGACCCCTTTCCAGCGTTATTTCTATTGGAGAAGTTAGAACAATAGAATCATCAGACCCAGAAGCTCTAATATTAGTCAGCTTTTTCCCCTTAATTGGATTTACCCACATATCATTTCTTTTTGAGATATTGCCTATAACCATCCCGCTGTAAACTTCAGTATTTGGATGAATATAAATTTTACCTCTTTCTTCTAAATTCCATAACGCATAAGCTAAAGTTTTTCCGTTTTTCATAGAAACCATAGATCCAAGCTCATGCTTATCAATATCGCCTGCATATTCTTTGAACCCAATGACCCGACTAGTAAAAATACCCTCGCCTTTTGTATCAATTATAAAATCTCCACGATAACCTAAAATGCCACGAGTTGGAATTTCAAAAATTAATCTTTGATTATTTTGTTCTGACTTCATATCAATCATTTTGCCTTTTCTTTTAGATAACTTTTCAATAACCATGCCAGTCATTTCTTTCGGCACATCTATTATTACTTCTTCATATGGTTCTTGCTTTAATCCACCTTCATTTTTAATAATTACCTTGGGCTGGGAAACTTGCATTTCAAAATTTTCTCTTCTCATGTTCTCTAAAAGAATAGCAATATGCAATTCTCCTCTGCCGTAAATTTTATAATGTCCGCCTGTTGTATTAAAATCAATTTTCAAACCAACATTAACCTCTAACTCTTTTTCTAGTCTCTCCTTTAATTTACTATTAGTTATATATTTTCCTTCCTGACCGGCAAAAGGAGAATTATTCACCATTAAATCAAGTGAAATTGTTGGCTCATCAATTTTAATAGCTGGCAACATTTCTTGATCTTTATCTTGGCAAATTGTTTCTCCAATATATATATCTGGCAAACCCGCTATCATGACAATATCACCGGCAACCGCTTCATCAACTTCTTTTCTGTTTAATCCATAAAAAGTATATAAATTGCTTATTTTGCCCATCCTGTATTTATCTTCGCCTTTTCTTATAACCACCGTCATGCCCTTTTTTACCTTCCCCTCATATATTCTGCCAATAGCCATTCTTCCGATATAATTATCATAAGCCAGATTAAAAGACTGCATTCTTAAGGGTTTTTTATTCATTTCATCACTTGAAGCCGGATTTACTGTTTTCAATATTAAATCAAGAAGCGGAGATAAATCCTCATCTTTGTCATCTAATTTTCTTTTGGCAATTCCTTGCTTGGAGATAGCGTAAATTGTTTCAAAATCAAGCTGTTCATTGCTAGCCCCTAAACCCATAAACAACTCCAGTATCATATTGTGAACTTCGTTTGGTCTTGCGGCTGGCTTATCT
>PFDW01000001.1 GCA_002793835.1 Candidatus Portnoybacteria bacterium CG10_big_fil_rev_8_21_14_0_10_36_7
TTCATAGGGGGAATGATACAAACTCATTTTATAACAATTCAGGCAGTTGTTACCGAAAATCTCAAAATTGTATGAACCCTGCAAAATGGTGCCCGCCGTCGCACCGATTAAATCGGTGATTCCGCCTGTTTGCGTCACGCCAGAGGCGTGAATCTCTCCCGCTCGCCACAATATGGAGTTTTTATCTGCATCTGGCGGGCGAACCCAAAATACAAATTGCGGGCGGGAGAGACTTTAACAGGCGTGTGCTGATCATTTTATGATCACGACGGCGGGATATCTGTATCTGCGTGGCGGATGGAGGGGTCTGGGGAGGAAATCCGCCACGCTCACAAAAACAGAAGTTTGTGGCATACTTATAGACAATGGGCGATCCTAAAACAGATCAGAGAAAGTTTTCTAGAAGCGACTTTTTAAAGTTAGCTGGCGTCGGTTTTGGGGTCTTAACTATTCCCCCATGGTTACTCGATAAAGGGCTGGATATTGGTTTGACTGCTACTGCTAAGGGAATGGAATTGCAAATTCCTCCAGAATTTGTAGATGTAAAAATACCAGAGCGTAATGAGAACTACAGAGAGCCAGAAAATATACTTCTTGATGCATTTGATCAATATGAATCTTGGCGTCGAAAAAATAATTTGCCAAGAGTTCACTATGAAAAAGGTAAAGAGTATTTGAGTTTCGCTAGCTTGGCAGAAAAATTCCCTAGACTATTTGAAAAACAGGAAGATGAAGAATTAAATGGTTGGGATTATCGACTGTATGGCTTGATCATGGCGAGTACGGAGGAAGAAACTGTTAATACTGCCGATGTTCCCGAAATACATGGTTTTAGTGCGTTTTCCCAAAACGGAATTGTTGATCATATTTTCCATAACCCGGGATCGAAAATAATTACTGAAGCCGAAAAGTATGTTTTAGAAAAGTATGGATGGGATAGAAAGCAGCTGATATCGAGCATTATTCGATATGATAAAAATTTGCCTGAAGTAAAGCCTGAGGATTGGGATGTCGCCACTAAAATTGCTTCGAAGAGATTAAAGGATGCTTTGTCTTGGTTTGAGCAAATCAGAGAGGAACGAGGCGAGCCATTATCGGTTTCAGAGGTTATTGCCTATTTCTTATATCAGAATGAAGGAGATTTAAAAACCTCAATGTGGGATTCAACATTACTACTTAAAGTATTGGCTCGGAATGATGTCGAAACTCTATTTTCGAACAATACAATGGAGAAAGCTGAAAAATTAGGATATTTATTTAAAGATGAATTTTCCCCTAGGATTTCACATAACTGGCTTATGGAGCAATTTGCACAAGGTGTCGTGCCAAAGGAATCCGTACTATATCTTGGGGGGGCGATGGACAACGAGCCTGGTAAAAACTTCATGCCTATCAACAAGGATGGCACATACTACCATGTAATGAATTTAATCACTTGGGCAGCAGTTGCTATGGAACCTTGGGTAGTAAAGTCAATGGTTACAGCTTACTATAACGAACAAAACTTCGGAGGAATTGATCATCGCACAGAACACGGAATAGATAAAGTAAATGCCGATATTAAAGCTTCTCAATCTGCAGACAGAATAAAAAGAGTTGTGGAATGGGAAACTTAACAATGTCAATTTATCAGATTCTCCAAGAAAATGGGAAGATTATTAATCTGGTTTTCCATCTAGTAACTTCTGTTGATCGCTTTTAATGACTTCTATGTTAGGAGGATCCCAAGCAAACCTCTCAAACAAGTAAATAATTACTTCCAAGGCAAGTTCTTTTGGATCGTTAATAATTTCCTCTGCCATATATTCCTTACGAAAAACTATCTCGGTTGAACCTGTTTTACGAGGATGAAATAGTGGGGCTCTATTATATGCATCAACAAATAGTCTCCGTCCATTAGTGTTGTGTAAGCCAATGGTAACTCTGCAACCTTCGTCATATAGTTTATCGACTACTAGCCTGGATATAAACTGATACATTTCCGTAATAAGGTATACGGTGTTTACAATCCCTAAGACCTCACCAGGTTTTGCAACAATTGGATCTTGTTCCCACATACTCTTAATTGCATATTCAGGATACCAATCTGGTACTAAGCCTAGATAGTGTACAAATTGACCGCTCTGGTACATTCTCCAGAACTCTTTATGCCCAGTTTGAGCCCAATCTAACCAACCTTGCCAATAATTATTCCCTGGTTCAATAGCTGTTGATTCATCAAAATCGCCGGGCACATGCGGGTAATCCCATCCTCGCAGTTGAACTCTATTCTTCTCTACGACTTCTCTACAACTCCGCAAGGGTTCTAATTTAGTTTGATATGACAATGGTTCAACTAATATCCTCCAATATCCCCTGGTCTTAATATCTTTTATCAGCTTATCTGCTGTCATAAATCTCCCAATTCTTTCTTAAGTGCTAATTTGACTGCACCAAGCGTATCTGGAACTTCATATCCAATTTTCCTAGCTCGTTGCATAAGTTTGACGGACGCTCTCTCCAAGATATCTCTCATATCAAAGGAGTTAGAAACTTTAGCACTCTCAGGACGCTTGTTGCGATTTCGATAATAAAGCACTCCAATTTGTGTATCGCTACTGTCTTTTCTGCAAATTACTGGGATTTCCTGAAAAGGATCTATAGAAATAACTACAAAATTTTGATTATCATCAGATATAAATTCTACAGCAAACGACACATGCGGGTCAGCAAATTTTGTCATTTGATCAAGCATAACGTCTCTCTTAAAAGTCTCAGTGTTGGTAGTGGAAACCCCAACTTTTTCGTATGTATTATCTGATTTTTCTGCGACTCCAATTATGATCTTCCCGCCATCCTGCACATTTGTCATCGACAATATGTCCTTTGCAAAATTCTCAACCTCCCACTTGCAATCTCCTTTAAAATCCAACGATTGTGTTTCTGTACCTGCCTCAATTAGTGAGTTTAGTTCATCAATTTTCATGCTAATTCTATTTTACTCTGTTACTTTCACATCACAAACTTCTGTTTTTGTGAGCGTGGCGGATTTCCTTTGCACATCAAGTTGCATAGCAACATGAGAAATGCCTCCAGACACGAAGTCGTCTGGGAGACACCAGACCCCTCCATCCGCCCACGTCAAAAAAGAGAATTAGGTGATAGAAGCTCAAGAGTGTATCTTGACTGTAATAGTTAATTGGCCTATAATGTTGGCTATGTCAAATGAAGTTCATGATTATAGTGATTTGAGTGTTTTGGTTACAGGTGCAGGAGGATTAACGGGTCAAGGAATAATTCGCAGTTTGCGTGCAATAGAAAGTTCTCCAAGAATTATAGCAACTGATACATCTCTTGTTGCAGCTGGATTTTATTGGGCAGATAAGTCTTTTATGCTTCCACATAGTTCTCAGCAAGACTTATATCTTGCATCAATGGCAGAAAAATCCAAGAGGAATGACGTTAAAGTAATATTTCCAGGTTCGGACATGGAAGCAAGGCTTCTATCTGCAAAAAATCCTGATCCGAATATAATATCCATTGCCGCTTCGTCTGAGAAAGTATGGGATGTTACAGGCGATAAATTGAAATTGAGTGAATTGTGCATGCGATTAGAGATTCCTCATCCCATTACATATAATCTAACGACAGATAATGTTGAAAAAATGATAAAGCAATATGGTTTCCCGATTGTAATCAAACAACGA
>PFDW01000071.1:0-1637 GCA_002793835.1 Candidatus Portnoybacteria bacterium CG10_big_fil_rev_8_21_14_0_10_36_7
TGAAAAGGCTCGAAAACTTCATGGTAAAGTCAGTTTTGTGGTTGATGATATCTTACACACAAAACTACACAAAACATTTGATTACATATTTGACAGGGGTTGTTTCCATGTACTGGAACCTGAAGAAAGAAACCCGTATATACAAAACGTGAAGAAGTTATTGAGTGATAAAGGAATTCTGTTCCTGAAATGCTTCAGCACGAAGGAGATTAATGACAAAGGGCCTCATAGGTTTTCACATGAAGATATCAAAAAGATTTTCAGTAGGGATTTTATAATAGAAAGCATAAAAGACACTTTGTATCAAGGCCGATCAAGTATGTCTCCTAAGGCCCTTTTCTGCGTCCTTAAGAAGAAGTGATATATCGGGTATACGATAAGTTTAAATAGATGTTATACCAATATATCGTATATCCGATATAAACTTGGAGGTGTTAGTATGAACGGATGTGAATGCCAAACAGGTAGACATTTCATAACAAAGGAAGAAAAGATAGAGTGGCTTAAGGAATACAAAGAAAGCCTGGAAAAGGAAGCCAAAGGCGTTAGTGAAAGGATCAAGGAACTAGAGAAGCACAACTGATCCTTTCTTTTTTATTTTATAATGGACTGGGCGAGAGTCGAACTCGCGGCCTCCACCTTGCGAAGGTGGCGATCTACCAACTGATCTACCAGCCCGTTAGATTCTCTACAATTTATTTATCTCATTCTAATTAATACACATGGTTTTTGACATCTATACCTTTGTTGAGGCTATATGGCTGATCTTACCTGCCTACGCAGCCAACGGTCTGATACCTCTTGCACGAGGCAAACACCCTGTGGATGGCGGGAGGAAGCTTCGTGGCAAGCCCATATTTGGTCCGGGCAAGACTTGGGAAGGCCTTATAATGGCGTGTGTAGTAGGTATGGTCATAGCCTTTATACAGATGTCTGCATTTCCATACCTTCCCTGGGAGATGTCTGAGGTCCCACTAAACATCGTTCCAATGTCAATACAGCTTGGTTTTTTGTTGGGTTTGGGAACTGTTCTTGGTGACATGGCTGGTTCCTTTATTAAGAGGAGGCTTAATTTGAAGCGAGGCCAAGCTGCACCCATACTTGACCAGGATGATTTCCTTGTTGTAGCATTTTTGTTCGCCAGCCTGCTGGTTGTAATACAGTGGCAATGGGTTGTCCTTATGCTGATTCTGACCCCAATATTCCATTGGTTGGCATGTATTGTTGGGTACCTGGCAAAGGTGAAGAAGGAACCATATTAATAATTTAGAATACAAGAAATAACTTAAGGTGTTTGGATGAAAGGCAAGTTTATAACCATAGATGGGATTGATGGTTCAGGCAAAACCACGCAAGCAGAAATGCTTTCCAAATATTTGAAAGGCAATGGAATAAAAAGCATTGTCACAAAGGAGCCTACAAGCGGGAAGATTGGCTCGCTTCTAAGGAACCATTATCTAAAGACGGATTTTCCTCTAATTGATTCATTCTTATTCAGCGCAGACAGGGAAGAACACCTGAAAACAGAGGTTATACCTACAATGGAAAAGGGAACGTACATCATATCTGACAGGTACTATCACTCAGCACTCGCGTACCAATACACTTCTGGAGTGGATCTGGATTGGCTGATCCAT
>PFDW01000071.1:1818-3741 GCA_002793835.1 Candidatus Portnoybacteria bacterium CG10_big_fil_rev_8_21_14_0_10_36_7
GACTATGCTGGACTTTTGTAGCCATCTCTTCTCTAACCTGATCAAGGGCACGCTCAAGGTCTACTTTGGTAGTAAAAACATCAACTAATTTCTTAATATCACTTTTTGAAAGCATGAGAGTAATATAGTCATCTACCAAAATCATTTCAACCCGTCATTTGCATAACCATTATGACTATTTCTATTAGCCTTGCGGCCTCTCAGACTGCAAATCGTTGATAAATAGCCACAACAAGCGTAAAATCCGCCTTTATGCCAGCAGAAACTACGGGTACAGCAGGTACACTGCCGCCCGATTTAGTGCCCAGCGGAAAACCCGAGAGAAAAATTAGGGCAAACAGTTTTATCACTTTCTCCCAATTGGAAAATCTGGTTGCACCCTCGGATACCGGACACCTCTTTTTCGACGCCCGCATGCAGGGCGGCTCTGCCGTCGATTCACTCCTTGTTCTGGCAAAATTTGTGTTCCAGAACAGAGGAAGTTACTGCAAAAGAGAAGAGGAAACACCGGAATGGAACCTGGATGATGTCTTTTCCGGCTACATACCAACAGGTCAAAGCGCTTCAAAATTACTAGGAATTCTCTATAAATCACGGCCGGACTTCAGGGCCCCCAAGGAAGGCCCAACATATGCCCATCTCAAAAACAAATTACTAGGACTTTGGCCCCAAGTCGCTAAACTTCATAAGCTTGATACTCTTTCTGTCCAATCCATAATGGCTATTCAGGGCTCTTTCTTTGTCCCGTCAGACCAAACTGCAATCGCAGAACCCTTGGGACAAATAGCCGCAAGAGTTGTGACGGAAAGATTTGACGATTTAGTGGCCCATTCAGATTACACACATTTAGCCAGGCCTGACTTCGGAATTCTGTACCGACACAACGGACAAACAACTTTAATTCAGGTTCAATTGGATTACTACTCCAGATTAAAAGAAGAACAGCAAACAACTGCGCAAAAACATCTTCTCGTGAAACGAAGACTGGGTGACTACAAAGATAGCGAAAAGAAAGACCTTGGGGACTTGAACACAGCACAAGGCAGGAGATTTCTTGTTTATAATTGGCTTGCAAGCGAGTCGTTAGTAAGATTCAGGCATATCATAACTTGGCTTCAATTCCCAAATGGACAAAAAAGGCCGGTTTTTTTAATTGACCCCAAAAGCCCTCCACTGCATCGCAAACAAGATTGTGAAGTTGCCATTGAATTTATAAAGGAAGAAGGCCCGAAAATTCTTACCCCAATGCCTAAATTATCTCCGGAAGCTACGGAATACGCAAAAGATCTTATTTCTCAGGCAATTGCAGAATCAAAACGAAACAAATTAGCCTGAAAATTTTCCCCCTTCCCAGAACGCAATTTTATATGTTATAATACTTTCATTGTTTGAAGTTAATTTTCAGACAATTTAGGCGGATATTGGCTGATCCGCTCTTTTTTTGCTCATTTATAGAAAAAAACTTCCATTTTTTTCCAAAAACTTGCCAAAATCACCAAAAAATATCGTACTTTGTAAGTTATCCGTTTGAAGTTTTTATTTAAGAATGTATGACATATCCTCTGCCCTCACATTAAAAGCGGAGGTGATTATGTGGAGTTTCCCGATAACACCTAACCCGAAAACTATCCATCCGTAAAATCCCGCAATTAAAATAACCCCGATAATAATTCTCTTGTGCCAGGCAAACTGCATCAACTGGTCATTCAGCTTCAGGAGTAAATCCATAAGTTAATTATAGACGATGGTGGTAAATTGACCATAAAATAGCACTCTGGTACCATTTGCACACATGAAAGTGTTTATATTTTTATTAATCACATTTAACACATTTTTTCTTGTAACAAAGACTGCCCACGCCCAGCTTAGGAATCAGCCTACATCCGTGCCTGTTACCATCCAGGAATCCTTAACCGAAGAAGC
>PFDW01000037.1 GCA_002793835.1 Candidatus Portnoybacteria bacterium CG10_big_fil_rev_8_21_14_0_10_36_7
TTTCGTTCTGGATTATTTTTACTAACGGCCGGCGAATAAATAAGTAACTCAACATCTTTTGCTAAATTCTCTTTTTTATGTCCCAAAAAAAACAAAACGCCCTCTTTTTTGAGTGCTTTAATTATTTCTGATTCATTAACATCAGACCCGCTCACTGATGCGCCTCGAAACAAAAAAAGACGGGCTACAGCTGATACACCAATTCCGCCTAGCCCCACAAAATGCACTTTTTTTAATTCGATAAAATTCATCTTACACGATTGGGAACAACGGTTCACCTTTCGTAATTTTTTTAGCTGACAATCTATCGGTAATATCTTTTGAAATATTAGGCATAATTGGATCTATGTATTTAGCAATTTCACAAATTAATGCGCAAAGGCCCGACAAGATAATCCCTGCTTCTTCTTTCTTCGTTTTTACAATTTGCCACAATTTGTTTTTCTCAATATATTGATTAGCAAATGCCACAGCGTCCTCTATCTCGCCTATTGCTTCGTAAATTTCTTCGTTTTCAAGTAGCTTGTTTCTATTCTTCAAATTTCTAGGTGAAGGGACGGCAACGGGAATTACTCCTTCAAATTCCGTTTCTACCAAATTCAAAACTCGACTTACTAAATTACCTAACCCATTTGCTAGCGCGCTCTTATATTTTAAATTAATTTTTTCTATAGTAATATCGCCATCTTGCCCAAAAGGATAAAGAGACAACAGTAGATAACGCGTTGCATCTGCTCCAAACTGCTTAATCAAGTGTTCTGGGCTGATTACATTGCCAACTGATTTAGACATTTTTTCATCACCGACAGTAAAATAACCATGCGCAAATATTGACTTAGGCAACTCAATCTTAAGAGCCATAAGTAGTGCCGGCCATATAACTGCATGAAACTTTAAAATATCTTTGCCAATTAGATGTAAATCAGCGGGCCAAAATTTTTCAAACTTTTTGCTTTTCGGCCAGCCTAATGCGGACAAATAATTTATTAATGCGTCTACCCAAACATAGACAGTCTGGCTTTCATCAAACGGAACCTTGATGCCCCAAGGCACATTCGCTCGAGAAATTGCAATATCGGTTAAACCATGTTTTATAAAACCGGCCACTTCTTTCTGCCTGCCTTCCGGCATTATTTTCATCTTTTTAAGACCAATCTGTTTTTTGAGTGACTCTTCAAAATCCAATAGTCTAAAAAACCAATTTCTTTCTTTTAATGTTATTGGTTTGATTTTGTGTTCTGGGCATAAGCCATTTTCAATATCTGATTCGGTTTTATAGGCCTCGCATCCTTCACAGTAAAGCCCAGAATATTCATCTTCATAAAGCGCTGGCCTATTTTTTGGTGTTTTTGCTGATTTTAATTGATTCAAAAATTCTTTAACAGCTTCTTCGTGGCGAGGCTCACTTGTGCGTAAAAAATCGTCGTAGGAAATACCAAGGCCCTCCCAAAGTTTCAAAAAAGCCTGTGCGTTTTTATCACAGAATTTATGAACCTCCATATTAGCCTTTTGCGCAGATTTTGCAATTTTAGCACCATGTTCGTCGGTACCAGTCAAGAAAAACACCTCTTGCTTGTTTTGACGCTGAAAACGAGCTAAAACATCGGCTGCAACCGTAGTATAAGCATGCCCGATATGGGGCGAGCCATTGAGATAAAAAATAGGCGTTGTAATATAGAATTTATTCACTTTTTCGTAAGATTTAGCTTAATAAACTTAACTCTTATTATACCCTAACCCGAGTAAATTAAAAAGCGAGGCAACTGCCTCACTCACATAAAATAGCGCCTTTATAGGAATAGGTCAAGTAATTAATCCGCTGCCTATCTACACACAAATTATCTAAAAAATCTAGCTAATCTGCCACCAATTATAATTCTCAAAATTACTTTGGACTTCACCCAATCTGTTTTGCGAAAAATCAAAGAGAGAGATCTTTAATTTTTTGCAAAAAGATAGATTGCGCTAGTCCGATTTGTTAAAAACAGAACGGACCCATAATTGACGGTTGGCTAGCCAGATTTTTATTACACTTGCTCCCACCTGAATTTACTACCTCAGATTAGTAAACTCGGGTGGGAAAGAAAGCATTTTGTCTGCTTTCCTGAAAATCTTATCGCTCACGGCGCTTCTTGGGGAATATTCCCCGAAGAATCATCGCCACTGAACCAACTATGACGACTAATGGTAAGGCTATCTATAAAGACACACCCCAAAACACTTAGGGATTAGCTATGAAATAGCCTACCATGCCTACGATAGCGACAATCACTATCGTGCGAGAGTGGCGAGCCTGCGCCTGTGCAGACTGCCACAACTCAATTGAAAATAATCCTACAATCGAGCTTATGATAACCATCCCGAAGGCAAATTCGGAATAGCCTGCTATCACCAAAGAAGTGATAGCAACTACCCCATAAGTTACCCACGCCTGCCAGCGCAGATAGTTGCGTCTCACCACAATCGCTGTGACGATTACCACTAATGCAACTATTATATGAAACGCCATTATATCCTCCTTGTCCTCCGTTAGCGAACCTAAAAAGTTAAAAGAACTAGTACCGCTAATTTTTAACGAAAAAGCGGTTAAGAGATGTCTCCTATCAGTTCACAGAAAGAGATCTCTTAACCACTCAAAATTAATCCAAAATAAGGCTATTAAGGCTTATTATAAGCTTAATAACAATATTTACGCCTGTTTTACAACAGGCGTCGCTATCTCTCTCTGATTTTGCTTGCTTTCCCAGCCTTTAGTTAAGCTTAAAAAATTTTCCAAACCCTGTCTCGTCCTGCTAAAGGCAATTATATTTACCATCGCATTGCCAGAGAACTTATTTGGACGACATGGAAGCAATGCATTACAATAAATTTTCTCTTTTGGTATATTGAAAATTTCCTTAAATATTGCCATGATACTATCTATCTCTTTTCTCTCGTGAATCGTCAACGGTGCCCCATTAATTATTTCTTGTATTTTTTCAACATAAATTTGCATTTTTTGCATCCTTGACGCAGTATGATTTTCAGCTTCTGGAAACACCACATGATGTTCTCCACAAATGCGACAATATTCCTGCCCACCGTCTGTATTGATAGTCATTATTATCTCCTTATTTAATTATTAAATAACCAATCTCTTACACAAAATCTAAAATATAAATTACTTATTGTCAATAATGACAACAAACTCCCCTTTCTTTTGTTCATCGGTTAATTGTTGCAAAATGTCTTGTGCTGTCCCACGATAAATTGTTTCGAATTGCTTAGTCAGTTCTCGCCCAACAATCAGTTGTCTTTCAGGCACAACCTTATCAATCTGATCTAGGGCTTTTTTAATTCGGTGCACTGATTCATAAATAACTACTGGGTTTTTCTGACTAGCAATTTCTTTGAAAAAAGTTTCTCGTCCTTTTTTATGCGGGGGAAATCCCATAAATAAAAATTTATCCATTGAAACTCCAGCAATGCTTGCCAAAGTAGTTACTGCCGACACTCCTGGGATTGGGATAATACTAACTTTATTGCCGAAGGCTTTAAGTACTGCCTCAACTAAAATACCCCCAGGATCACTTACCCCTGGGGTCCCTGCGTCGCTCACCAACGCTATATTCTTGCCATGCTCCAGCATTTTCAAAACTTCATCAACCTTAGATAACTTAGAATGCTGATGAAAAGATATTGTTGGTTTACTTATAGAATAATTGTCTAGCAACCTCTTAGTATGACGCGTAT
>PFDW01000027.1 GCA_002793835.1 Candidatus Portnoybacteria bacterium CG10_big_fil_rev_8_21_14_0_10_36_7
GCCTTGAAGACTATGCAGAAAGAATTGTTGCACAATAAAACCCCGTAAAATTATACAGGATTTTAATTATATTGACTGCGCCTGACTTTACAATTTTTTAAGTGTTACGTTATTTAAATAATTAATCGCTTCATCATAATCCTTAGCATACGCACCAGCAGTTTGCCGAGCAAGTTGCATAGAAGCAATTGTATTGTTTATACTATTAATCATAACCTCTTGTTTATTGGGCAATGCTGAAATTTTGTTCTCAGTTTTTTTAGCAAGAAACTTATTATAAGCGTTGCCCCACAATGACCTATCAAATCCAACCACAGCGCGCAAAGTTAATTTTTTATCAATGATTTCACCCTCATCATTATGTAACTCCTTAATAACTGGGAATTCTTTTAACTGATTTATTTGACGCATAATTTTCTCTTTGTCTCTAGGGCCACTTAATTGAAGAGCGATTCTATGACCATCTGCTAACTCAATGAATAAATCTATTTTCTTCCCTTGAGCCTTCTGATCATCATAAATAGAAGTTAAATGCGCAGCTACCACACCTGGTATTTCCGAAAATAGTTCAACTGCCATTTTTCAGCGAAATGACCAAAATCTTTCTCATATTCTCCCGTCGCCCGCTTATTACTTATTTTTGGTATTTTTTCCATAAGTTTATTTTATCATTTAAAAAAATAAGGGCAAGCTTTATGCTTACCCTAGAAACTTTAGTAAACTGATAGACTCTGAACGAACATAGACGGCGCATCTATTAATATGCCGGCAATCTCCTTCATGGCCACATCATCAATATCAGCACCAATAATGAACATCGCAAATAAAAGAGTCATTCTTTCACATAAATCGGGCATCAATGCGCCGATTTTTTCTTTGACCTCCGAAAGAGTGTCAGGAGAATATGTAATGTCATCCTTCTCCAATCTCACAAAAACTGGCATTTCCGGAGATTGTTTATCCAACTTCTTTACGATTTTATACAACAGGATATGAGAGAAGTCCATGTGAATAATTGTTCTGAACCCCTTCATATATCCACTGGGTAGCCCCAGTTTTTCTTTAGCAAATTTCAACGCATCCTTTAGCGCGTCTTCCTCCGCCCATAATTTTTTTGTCTCATTCACAATGACGCCATCACTCGAATACCAGTACGCTGTAATTTTCATCACATCCTCCTTTATTATTTGTTATTAAGAGCTTATTCCAGACTAACATATATGCTCCTATATGTCAAGTTGTACACCTACGCTTATTTTGATAGTATAAATATATGAAACTTCAAGTCTTCAATAGTCTAACTCGCCAAAAAGAAGAGTTCGTGCCTTTGCGCGGGAAAAAAATTGGCCTATATACTTGTGGGCCAACAGTCTATAACTTTCCCCATATAGGCAATTTACGCACCTATATATTTGAAGATATCTTGAAAAGAGCTCTCAAAAAAAATGGATTTATGGTAAAGCATGTTATGAATGTAACTGATGTTGGTCACTTAGTATCTGACGCAGACGAAGGGGAAGACAAAATGGAGTCATCGGCCATGGCCCAACAGAAAACTGCCGGTCAAATCGCCAATTTTTACTTAAAAATTTTTAAAGCTGATATTCGTAAATTAAATATTAAATCTCCGAACACTTGGTGTCGAGCAACCGACCATATTAGAGAACAAATAAATTTTATTAAAGGCCTGGAAGAGAAAGGTTTTACCTATAGAACATCCGATGGCATATATTTCGATAGTTCAAAAATTACTGACTACGGAAAACTTGCAAATCTTGACCTGACTGGTCTCAAGGCTGGTGCACGGGTAGAAGCATCAATTAAGAAAAAAAACCAAACAGATTTCGCCTTGTGGAAATTTAGTCCTGCTAACAAAAAACGTCAACAAGAATGGAAATCGCCTTGGGGAATCGGTTTCCCAGGTTGGCATATTGAGTGCTCGGCTATGAGCCAAAAATACCTTGGCGAAACCTTTGACATTCACTGTGGCGCTATTGATTTAAAACCGATTCACCACACTAACGAAATAGCGCAATCAGAAGCATTAAATGACGCGCCCCCAGCTAGGTATTGGATACATGGAGAGTTCTTAGACCTTGGAGATACCAAAATGTCTAAATCAAAGGGTGGCTTTATAACTTTAGACGATTTAATAAAGAAAAAATATAACCCACTTGCCTTTAGATATCTTACTTTTGCCACCCACTATCGAACTAAAATGAATTTTAGCTTTGAGGCGCTGGATTCAGCACAAAAAACTATTGATAATATTTATAAAGATATCTCTACATGGAGTCGCCCATCAAAAGGCTCCGCTGAATACGAAGATAAATTTTTCTCTGCCGTTAATGATGATTTAAATATGCCCAAAGCCATTGCAATAATGCATGATATGATTAATGACCCAAAATTAGGCACTGCTCGAAAGAAGCGCTCTATTTTAAAATTTGACTCTATTTTAGGCCTAGATTTTGCTAAGGTCAGAAAACAAGCAATTAAAATTCCTCGTCATATACAAAAATTAGCTCACGACCGACAAACATTGCGTGTTGCTGGTCAATATGACCAAGCAGATATTATTCGTCAACAAATGGAAAAGATAGGCTACAGTGTTAATGATACAGCCGAAGGACCAACTATTTCTAGAATCTAGCATATTTTAACTAAAAAAATAATGCTTGAATTAATCCTTGAATTATTTTTATCCCCCGATAATGCACATAATATCCTCTAAAGCTACTTGCCACGATTAACTCGTGGTATATACTTTAAATACTAATATGGAAGAAGATTTTGTATCAATTTCTGAGATAACTACCTTATCTCAACGAGTCCCGCCTCAAAACATTGAGGCCGAACAAGCTGTGTTGGGGTCTTTGATGTTAGATAAAAACTCAATTATTAAAATTGCTGATATTTTGTTTTCAGGTGACTTTTATAGAAATTCTCATAATATAATTTATCGGGAAATGCTCAATTTGTATGAGAAAGGAGAACCCATTGATATCTTGAGCCTCACTAACCGATTAGAAGAAATAAAAAAACTCGAGGATATTGGCGGAACAACTTACCTAACCCAAATAGTAAATACTGTACCCACCGCTAGCCATATTGTTTATTACGCAAATATCGTACACAGAAAAAAAATTCTTCGAGATTTAATTGAGGCTTCTCACAACATTAGCCAACTGGCTTTTCAAGAGACTGAAGATGCCGATTCAATATTGGATATGGCAGAACAAAATATTTTAAGTATCTCTCAAAAATCTTTATCTCAAAATTTTCTGCAAATTAAAACTGGGCTAGAAGAAGCTTTTGATAGACTAGACAAACTTCATAAAGGAGACGGGGCCATGCGTGGAGTTCCAACAGGGTTTGCTGACTTAGATCATTATTTATCTGGTCTCCAAAAATCTGACTTAATCTTGCTAGCCGCGCGCCCTTCGCTTGGTAAAACCTCTCTAGCTTTAGACATCTGCCGACATGTAGCAACTAAACTGAAAATTCCCGTTGGTATATTCAGCCTTGAAATGTCAAAACAAGATTTAGTAGATAGATTTTTATCTGCTGAAGCCGAAATTGATTTATGGAGGCTAAGAACAGGTAAATTAAAAGATAGCGGGCCCGATAATGATTTCGTTAAAATTCAGGAAGCCATTCATACGTTATCGGAGGCCCCCATATTTATAGACGACGCATCATCCCCTTCAGTTTTACAAATG
>PFDW01000045.1:0-147 GCA_002793835.1 Candidatus Portnoybacteria bacterium CG10_big_fil_rev_8_21_14_0_10_36_7
AGCCTGAATGGATTTGATGAACTTTATAGTCCCTTTTACTGGGAAGACATCGACCTTTCATACCGCGCTTGGAAAACCGGATACACTGTACTCTTTGATCCACAAGTTCTGGTTGAACACCATCATGAAACTACAATTCGTACATTT
>PFDW01000045.1:241-1254 GCA_002793835.1 Candidatus Portnoybacteria bacterium CG10_big_fil_rev_8_21_14_0_10_36_7
TTATATTTCTCAAACTGTACTTATTAACGTCACTTATAAAAGGTAATTTTGCAATATGGAAGGGATTTTTTGCCGCGGTTTCAAAATTTGGTTCTATTATTAAAAAGCGTAAGTCCGTACCGCAAGTTCGTAGCGATGATGAAATACTTGAAATCTTTTCTTGAAAACAATCCGAAGCTGATTCTTGGCGTATTTATATTAATATCGCTTGGTTTGCATATTTATAACTTCGCCTTTCCCTGCCTTAACTCCGATGAAGCGTCATTTGCCTACAACGGTTACTCTATTGCAAAAACAGGCAAAGATGAGTACGGCGCATTTATGCCGGTTCGCTTCAAAGCATTCGGAGAAAACAAACTGCCGGTCACAATTTATACGATCGCGCCTTTGGTTGGTTTATTCGGATTAAATGAACTCACAGCAAGACTTCCTTTTATAGCAATCGGAATTTTTGCACCTCTGATTTTTTACTGGTTATCAATGACTTTTTTCAAGAATAGATATGTAGCTTATTTAACTGCATTTCTTGCGTCTTTGAGTCCGTGGATTCAGATCATGTCCCGCCATATTCATGAGAATATAATTATGCTTTTGCTTGCGTCAGCGCTACTAATCTTTTTTGCGAAGCTGCAAAAAGAATTTAAATGGAAATACATCATCATAATCTCAATCTTAAATGTCATCGGATTATTTACTTATCACATCGGGAAAACACTCAGTATTTATTCTTTTGTCGTTTTATTGTTTATTCTTCTTAAAGAAAAAAAGTTGAGTCGGGGAATAATCGCTAAATCAGTTCTGATTTTTCTCATACCTGTGTTTATTTTTCTCTGGACGGAGATTTCCAGTCCTTCAAATCGGGTCGGTAATCTGTTATTCACTTCGAATGCCGGGTTTACACTAAAAATTGAGGAACTCCGCCGCGAACATGATCTTCGATTATTTCACAATAAACTTACACAATCGGTAATCACTGTTTCTAATAAATACCTGACCTATTTTTCACCTGAGTT
>PFDW01000045.1:1379-2291 GCA_002793835.1 Candidatus Portnoybacteria bacterium CG10_big_fil_rev_8_21_14_0_10_36_7
GATTTTTACTTCTTTCGTTTCTTTTTATGGCGCCTCTTAGCGCTGCACTTTCCTGGCAGGATTATTCTATTACAAGATCTTTTCTCATGATTATCCCCATCCTGATATTTGCATCTTACGGAGCATATCACCTGATTCATGAAATCAACGGAAAATATCTTAGGTTGTCTTTAATTGTCGGTATTTTAATGACCTATATATTTTTTCAATACTATTCATGGGACTATTATTTTTTCCATTACAAAAACAAACCTCAGGCTATTTCCGCCTGGCAATGCGGCTATAAAAAACTTGCGCAATATATTCAAAAAAACTACGATAAAACCGATCGTTTTTATGTCACAAAAAAATTGGGTCAGCCATATATTTTTCTGCTTTTTTATCTGCAATATCCACCAAGTCAATATCAAAAACAGGCCAGTCTGACGGCGCCCGACGAATACGGATTTGGGCAGGTAGAACAGTTTGATAAGTTCAGGTTTGACGTTCAAAGTAGTGATGAAAATAAATCCACTTTGTATGTTACAACCTCAAAAGAAGATGAGTTAGGAGATTTGCGAAAAAAACTCGACACAGTCAATTATAATAAGCATGAAATATTTAATATTTATGAGTAATATTAAACCATGACGAAGAAAGATGTCTCCCCAACTCAGCGCATGCTAAATGCCTGGGCAATAGTTGTGATTATCTGGAGTGTTTATCGTGCCTACGTCAAGACGGATTTACCATTGTGGTTTGATGAACTCATTGCAAAACCTCTTGTTTTTATTGTCCCTGTTGCTTTCTATATTTCACGTTACGAAACTCACGGATTTTTCAAAGGCCTTGATCTCAAAAAATCTCTTCCGGATTTCATTTTTGGATTAAGCCTGGGGATTGCGGTACTCGGCTTAAGCCTGTTTACTTTTG
>PFDW01000045.1:2299-3519 GCA_002793835.1 Candidatus Portnoybacteria bacterium CG10_big_fil_rev_8_21_14_0_10_36_7
AATGCTTTAACATTTCCATCCCCATCGATCATTATATATTTGCTTGGCATCGCCCTGGCAACAAGTATTTCTGAAGAAATTTTATCCCGGGGATTTGTACTGAAAAGGCTTTATGAAGAATCTAAAAATGTCTTCAGCGCAACATTCTTTGCCAGTTTTCTCTTTTTTGTTTTACACATCCCGATACTGTTTACCAATAAAGATATTTTTGGTGTGACTTTGCTTCAGGTCATGGCTACAGACTTACTTATGAGTTTTGGAATCTCGCTAATCTATTTACAGCGAAAAAACCTCATCATCCCAATACTCATTCACACGTTCTACACCTTTGCATTGTATTTAGTGATGTAAAGTACGAATCATAAAGAATTATGATGACAAATATTTTTTTGTCAAAACGTTTAATCTTATTTCTTTCAAAATTTTAAAATTAAGCGACTATAATTAGCGTATGAATATAAATGAATTACTATCAGAACAAAAAGATATCGATGTGATAGAGGTAAGAAATAAATTCAAGACGGAGGATCTTGTGGGTGCGCTAAATAAAGTATTGAACGATGAAGATATAATCGAAAAGTTCAAAAAAAATGATAGCTTTAAGCATAACGTTTTAAAACTTTTTTCTTTCTTATTATTACTAGACAATCAAAAAAATAAAGATACGGCTGAAAGAAAAAGAATTTTGGATTTCTTTAATAGTAAAGTTATTGAAAAATTAAATAAAATAGATGACGACACCTCTTCTTACGCCTTATCTTAAAGAGCTTCCATCTTGGCATAAAACTGTGAAAGATAAATTTTTACTATTTGACACGGATGCTATTATCTCTATCATAAGTTACAAGGCAGAAAAAATTTTTGATGAATTAAAATCTTTAAATGTCACGAATTGCTATATTCATCCTGTTTATGCTGAATTATTAAGAACACAAAGTAATGCTGAACGTATTAAGCGTCAATCGGTGATTTCTAAGTTTTTATTTCAAAAGTTACCCTTAGTTAAAAAAGACTTTGATAATGCTTCCTTAATACAGATTTGGTTATTCAACAAACAAAGATATCCCTCGCCAACTGATCTTTATATGGCCGGCAAACTAGAAAGCTACCCACATAATGATATTTTGTTGCTCACTTCAAATTTAAATGATTTTTTACATCCACTATTTAAGAGAACAGCAAGCATAGTACTTCAAAATACAGTACAAACGAAAATCATT
>PFDW01000049.1 GCA_002793835.1 Candidatus Portnoybacteria bacterium CG10_big_fil_rev_8_21_14_0_10_36_7
TTTAAGTGTTGTGGAAGATGTAGCTCTGTCTGAAAAATATATACCGAAATTCCTTAATTACCGAATGGAATTCCATATATAGTTCGCCTAATTGAAGTTGGGCGAAATTTGAAAACCTGCCTTTCCCGATGATACAGTAACCGATAATCTTTAACGTTGTTGCCTTCGTTTATTCGTAAAGAAAAACAACTCGAAAATTACTAACTTCATCTAACGTGGAATAAACAAAATTTTTGCCACAGATTAATCTACTAAAAAAACTGAAATTGGCACCTACGCTAACTGACATGAAAACATTAGAATTATTGACGAGGAGGGGCAGTAAGATTTCTAGACTGATAACCAGCATAATACGCATTTATGATTCCACAAAGCCCGGCAATTGCAGCTTTTCCGTATTCTCCCTTTGAGGCATATTCAATAGAATAGTACGTTCCTAATCCACTAAAAATTAATGGAACTCCAACTACTAATGGCTTCAGATTTTTGCCCATAACAAATTTGTCCATTTTTTGGAGAAGTGTTTCGATTGTCATTTTAAATAAAATCTAATGAATGAGACTTGAGAAGCTTAGCATCAAGATGACGGAACCAATCAACATAAGCAATATCCCACTTTTTAATTTCCTTCCGTAATTCGTCCGCTCTCAAAAAATCTCCCTTTTGAGCATAACAAACATCAAACCATTGGTAAAGCACAGTTTTATGGACTTTTTTCTTGTATAATCCTTTAATATCCTCTATCGTATTCTCTACTTCGCGAAGTCTTTCTAATAATGGTGGTTGACCAAAACTAAATGTAAATCGCTTATCACCAATGTCAACAGATTTATAGACGTCTGCTAAAACTGCTTCATCTTCAAATTGAGGCGAAAAACAATTTCTTAATTTTGTAACTATTTTTCTTAAAGAATCGTAACAAGTAATAAAACGTTGGAGTCGTTCTGTACTTCCTTTCTCTCTCTCATAGAGATCAACCCACAATTCTTTGGTTTCGTTTCCTACAAGCTCTGAACTTTCGACACAAGCAAGATAGTCTCTCTCAGCATCTCTTATTTCTTGTAATTGTGGAAGAATTCCATCTACGATTTCAACATCATTTTTTAATCCTGTACTGAGATATTCCTCCAAACTGATTGATTGTGCTACTGGCGAGTTTCTGAGAACGCCATGAAATCTACTCATAACACTTCTAAATTCGTTAGTTCCTTTAGATTCAAGTGATTCAAAATCGTTCCCTCCCAATGCTTCAGCCATAGGAATTCTAAAATACGCTAATGCATGCTCATCAAATTTTCTTACTGCTTCAACATCACCTAAAAGTTCTCGGAGATGATTTGCAAGAGGTTCTAAATCAAATGATTTCATTCGGTCATAATTTGTTCCTGCTAACCAACGGCATGTTCTTTCGGCAACTCTTGCAGCAAGACCATCAACATCAACTAAACTTTGACCATACATAACTGCCGTACGTAGAGTCTTAGCTGAATGCAAAATACCATTTAATGCAAAGGGTGTATCAGCGTGTTCAAGTCCATTATCCAGATTGCTATTTATAGTATTTCTAAAATCTTCTAAAAACTTGTCTTCTGCAAATACCTCCTCTTTTTTAAAACCAGAAACGTAACGATGAACGTCATCTTCAGTAGTGCTCCAGCCCTCTCTCTCCATAGTTACAGGCTTTCCAATAGCTTTGCAATAAGCTACAATCTGCTGAAATGCGTTTTCTTCGGGGCTCATTTTATGCTATTATAATAGTAGGGCTTCTTTATAAAGATTTCGTCTTTTCTAAGTGGCACTAGCCTCCCAATGTCCGCCTTTTGCCCCACCAACCCTCTTAATACGCTTTTCTTTTCTTAAAATAGCCAACTGTTTCTCTACTGCTCTTTGAGAAATCCCTATTATTTGAGCCATCTCTCGTGCAGAAATAGATTTATTCTCTTTAATTAAAGCAAGAATTTTCTCCGAACTTTTCTCCGAACCTTCTCCGAACTTTACACCGTCCATAACTCCGAACTTCCTATCAAACACCACCAAAAAACCACTTTTGAGCTTCTTAAACTCAACTTTAACCTTTTCCTCTTTACACACATCATGAATCCTTTTAATTCCAGAACCCCAACGCTCAATATCTTTGCTCAAATACAGTGTATTGGCTATGAACGGATTTCTTAAAATTGATCTTTCAGTCCCGGTAAAAAAATCTTTTGGATCATAGCCATCAGGAAATAATCCTGGATTGTAAATCTCTACCCGGTCTTTGAAGATAGCAACTTCATTGCCTTTCCTGTTTTCATAATCCCTATGACAAAGAGAGTTTACTAATGCTTCCGTGATTGCTCTAATGGGAATTTCTGGGATTTCTTTCCGAACACGCTCTTTCAGCTCAGCACGCCAATTGATATGTTCTTTAAGGTATGATTCGGACTGCTGAAGCAATTGAAAAATATTTCCCTTAAACTGTCGAATATCCAAAAACGTCAGTTTATCCGTTCCCGCAAATACCGCTGCCTGTACTTCCTGTTTGTTTTCATCGCAGAACAAGACTTCAGCGGCTTTCAGTAATTTTCCATCTTTCAACAAGCCCAACTTGTTCAGTACTGCTTTCGCATTGGTAAACCTAAAATCTATTCGTTTTGCTCCATTGGCTCGCTCAACAAAATCTCTCAGCGTTTCTTCATTAACGTCTTTCAGATTTTTCTCAGAAATTTCTTCTTCCCATAGGATTCTGTTTTTCTTCAAAATCATCTTTTCCAACTCTTGAGAACTTATCTTTTTGTCTTCATCTCCAACACGGACATACGCACGACCGTACGCAAAATATGGAACATTATCACCAGAAAATTCAACATGAACGCAGTTCTTACCTTCCAAAATTACTTCATTGATTTTAGGAAATATCTTAGGCTCAATATTTTCGGAAATTGTTTGAGAAATCTGTCGTATTGTATTCTCAGTAACGGTTTGACCAACCATGGTGCCATCATTCTTAACCCCAAAATACAATTCTCCCCTCTGATGCTTATTGAGAATAGCGACTATTGAAATTATTGCCTCTTTCAGTTCTGATGTCGATGTCTTTAACTCAAGTATTTCTGATTCCCTCATTTCAGCCTCTTTTCAATAGAAAAGCATGCTTCACCTTAAAAAGATTACTACCACTTTTACGCCCCTCCTTGTACTACTAACAAAAAGACCTACTTTACCCAAACGCTATGGTGCCAATTTCTACGTACGGTGGCAAAAACTCCGGCAACAACTAGATTCTCGGCAGGTTTTCAAACTCCTCACTACGTTCGGGGGCGATGCACTTTCCTTACGCAAACGAGTAATTGATTACTAAATTTTAGTCTCGTTTGCTTCAGTCACCTCGCCTAACAGGGGTTTACAGGAATTTTACTCAGCTCGTAAAATTCCCAAATGTCAATCCAGCTCTCAAAAATTTCTCAGCTCTGATTTTTGTCGGTTGCCTCAAAAATCGAGGAGAAATTTTTGGAGGGATTGCCACTTCTGTAAACCCCATAAGTTAATATTGTTCGCTTTTAATGGAAACTCACTATATGATAAATAAAAAGAAAAATTAAAAAAGAAAAATTAAAAAAAATCTATTCTTCAAC
>PFDW01000034.1:0-3242 GCA_002793835.1 Candidatus Portnoybacteria bacterium CG10_big_fil_rev_8_21_14_0_10_36_7
CAATTTCTCAAACTGCCTTTGATTCAATTCCAGTGGGTAAAAATATGGTGGTTAAATCTGGGTCTAAATTAATTAAATTTCAAAATAGTCCTAAGGTTTATCTAGTGTTTGGTAATGCTAAATTAAAAAATATATCAGAACAATCAGCCCTAAGTTTGTTTGATGCTAATTGGCGAAATAATTTGGTGATAATTCAAAATGGTTTTGAATCAAGTTATACTCGAGCTGATGGCGATTTTCTAGATAGTGATAACGACGGTTTATCAGATGAGGACGAAATAAATATTTATTCAACTAATCCTAATAATAGTGATAGTGATAGTGATGGTTATAAAGATGGAGTAGAAGTATTAGGCGGGTTTAATCCCAATGGCGCTGGTAAATTATAAATTAATTAATTAATAATCATTAAATTTATGGATGAAGAATTAAAACACCATGATTGTTGCGGTGGTAGTGGCCATAACCACCATGGTCATCATTGGCCCAAAAAAGTTTTGGTACTCTTTTTAGGCGTAGTTTTATTACTACTGGGAATTTACTTGATTTCTTTAACTAGAAATTCTCTCAAAAATTATAACTACATTGGCAAGTCACCTGAGTTTAAAAATATCATCACCGTTGATGGCAGTGGCAAGGTGACGGCTAAGTCCGATATCGCTATTATTAATACCGGAGTTTTAACTGAAAAAGCGACTGTGGCTCAAGCTCAAAAAGAAAACACCGAAAAAATGAATGCCATCGTTAAAGTTTTGAAATCTGATTTTAAAATTGAAGATAAAGATATTAAAACCAGCCAATACAGTATTTATCCGCGTTATGATTGGCGAGATGGCTCTCAAAGAATTATTGGCTACAGCGTGAGTCAATCAGTTGAAATTAAAGTGCGAGATTTTGATCAGATCGGTGAGATTTTATCTCGGGCGGCGGAGTTGGGCACTAATAGTTTAAATGGACCAAATTTTACAATTGATGATCCGGAAGTTTACAAAGCTGAAGCCAGAGCCAAGGCGATTGCTCAAGCGAAAGACAAAGCCAAGGTTTTAGCGGATCAAGTTGGCATCAAACTTGGCGCGATTGTTAATTTTTCCGAAAATTTTGGCGGGTATCCGATTATTTCCGCTTATGGCGGGGATGTCTCTATGGGTCTGGGTGGCGCTATAGAAAAATCATTGCCGGCACCTAGTATTGAACCTGGCAGTGAAGAGGTCAGTGTCAATATTAATATTAGTTACGAAATCAGATAACATTTTTAAATAAAATAATGGCAAAAATAAAATCAATAATCGCTCGCGAAATTTTGGATTCTCGTGGTAACCCGACTGTGGAAGTGGAAGTGGTTTTAGACAGTGGCCAGAAAGCTTGGGCGGGAGTGCCGTCTGGGGCCTCCACTGGAGCTCATGAAGCTTTAGAACTTCGTGATGGTGATCAGAAAAGATATGCTGGTAAAGGTGTTTTAAAAGCGGTTAATAATATTAACAAAAAAATAGCCCCGAAATTAATCGGTTTAGACCCAACTAAGCAAGCCGAGATTGATAAATTAATGATTGGTTTAGATGGTACTGAAAATAAATCTAAATTAGGAGCCAATGCGATTTTAGGAGTGTCTTTGGCTGTGGCGAGAGTCGGAGCCATAACGTCTAATCGTCCACTTTACGATTATTTACGAAAAAAATATTGGTCGCAAGTTCGAGGTTGGAAATTTCCGGTGCCAACTATGAATATTTTAAACGGCGGAGTTCATGCTGGTTGGTCAATTGATATTCAAGAGTTTATGGTTGTGCCACAACAAAAAAATATTAAAGAGGCGGTAAGATGCGGGGTGGAAATATTTCAAACTCTAAAAACCATTTTAAAAGGAATGGGCTATCCCACAACCGTGGGTGATGAAGGCGGTTATGCGCCATCTTTGTCTGGTAATGAAAAAGCTTTTGCTTTAATGTCTCAAGCCGTTAAAAAAGCCGGTTACAATTTTGGTCGTGATGTTAAAATTGCCATTGATCCCGCTTCTTCAGAATTTTTTGAAGCCGGTAAATATCATATGAAAGCGGATAAAAAAATCAGAACTTCGGCGCAAATGACGGCGATGTACAAAAATTGGCTGGCTAAATATCCCATTGAATCAATTGAGGATGGTTTGTCCGAAGATGATTGGCAGGGTTGGAAAAAACTAACTAATCAATTAGGTAAAAAAGTAACTTTAGTCGGTGATGATTTATTTGTGACTAATGTTAAAAAATTAAAAGCAGGCATAGAGCAGGGAATCGGTAATGCGATTTTGATAAAATTAAATCAAATCGGTAGCGTCACTGAAACTGTGGAGACTATAAAATTAGCTCAAAAACATAAATATAAAATAGCTGTTTCCCATCGGAGCGGAGAGACAGTTGATGATTTTATTGCGGATTTGGCGGTAGCCTGTGGAGCCGAGTATATTAAAACAGGTTCTCTTTCCCGCGGTGAGAGAGTAGCTAAATATAATAGATTGATGGAAATTTGGGATGAGGTGAAATAACTAATTCACTAAAAAGCGGTCGAATTCGGCCGCTTTTTTAATTCTATTTCAAAGCTTAATTTAGTGTTATTTTTAGGATGTGATTAGTAGCATATTATTTTGGTGTATTATATTTATTCTATTACTTTTGGATCGCCAAAAGTAATCAAAAACTCTGAGCTATGAGAAAATTCAGGTAAAACTGTCTTAAATCTGCGCTAATTTCCAAACTCGTCATTTTCTATTATTCTAGATTGGTCAAAAATGACTCAAACCTGCCTACCAGCAGGCAGGCATGCGGAAATTTGGCTCATCAACAACTCGCCAACGCTTGATTCACTCCAGTTTTACAGCTGAATTTTTCATAGGCTCGTGATTATGAAGACATTTTGAAGATTATTTAATAATATTAATATAGATTTAATTAATCTTGGGAGTAGAATGTATGCTTTTTTAATTGACAGAATAGAATTTCTGTGAAAAGATAGGAACAATTAGTTCTTTTGACAATTATCACAAAATAACCAAAAACCACGGATTTAAATCCAAAAGGAGATGACCATGGCCAAGACATATGATGCGATTATTGTTGGTGGCGGGCACAATGGTTTGGTGTGCGCTACTTATTTAGCCAAGGCGGGTTTGGGAGTTTTAGTTTTAGAGCGTCGGCGGATTTTAGGCGGGGCGTGCGTCACGGAAAAAATCGCCGGCTGTCAGGTGTCACGAGCTTCTTATGTTTCTAGTTTAT
>PFDW01000034.1:3317-3459 GCA_002793835.1 Candidatus Portnoybacteria bacterium CG10_big_fil_rev_8_21_14_0_10_36_7
TTACACCATTTTTAGATGGTAGTTATTTAATTCTTCATCAGGAGATGGCCAAGACTCAAGCGGAAATTACGCGGTTTTCTGAAAAAGACGCCCACAAATATCCCTTGTATGAAGCCAAGCTTGACCGGGTGGTTAAATTTGT
>PFDW01000044.1:0-955 GCA_002793835.1 Candidatus Portnoybacteria bacterium CG10_big_fil_rev_8_21_14_0_10_36_7
TGAAGCATATTCGTTTTGGCGTTTTTTTTATCTTTTTTTTCCTGCTGTTTTTGTTTTATCCCGGGGATAATCCAATACTCAAGCTTGTCGCCTATGAGCGGGAAGTTTTTAACGAACAAACAAATGAACCTGCTATTGTCATAAAACCTATTCCTGTCCCCAACCTTCCGGCTCCGTTTATTACAGCTCAAGGACTGTATGTTGTCGAACTTGACACGTTCACTCCTGTTCTTAAGAAAAATGAGCATCTCAAATTTTTTCCTGCTTCAACGGCAAAGATAATAACCGCACTTGTTTCCTATGATGAGTTTGGACAAAACGACATCGTGACCGTAAATCAGGCCACTACAGAGGGACAGATTATGGAGTTAATTCCGAATGAACGCATAACTGTTGAAAATCTGCTTTATGGAATTCTTGTGCATTCAGGAAACGATGCGGCTTTTGCTTTGGCAAACCACATGGGCTACGCAAACTTCATTGCAAAAATGAATCTCAAGGCTCAATTACTTTCGATGAAAAATTCGTATTTTACAAATCCCGCTGGTCTTGATGATCAGCGTCAAGTGACTTCTCCTTATGATCTTGCTCTTGCCGCACGGGCCCTTTTACAAAACCAGTATCTTCGTAAAATGGTAGGAACTAAAGAGATTATTATCTCGGATGTTGACTATAAAATTTTTCACCGTTTGACAAACATAAATAAACTTCTTGGCGAGATACAAGGAATCGGGGGACTGAAAACAGGTTATACCGAGCTTGCCGGTGAAAATCTGGTGAGTTTTTATCGACATAACGGCCATGATTACATTATCGTGATTCTAAAAAGCGAAGATCGTTTTGAGGATACCGCATCTGTCGTAAACTGGATCGATACCGCAATTACTTATGTTACTCCGGAGCTATAATCAGTTTTCAACAGGAATGAATGAGCTGTCATCAACTGCAGACACAT
>PFDW01000044.1:1071-1327 GCA_002793835.1 Candidatus Portnoybacteria bacterium CG10_big_fil_rev_8_21_14_0_10_36_7
TGACCCGCAGACACAACGTACCCTTTACCGGATTTGAGATCCGCAAATGCCTGCTCGCTGCTTTTTAAAGGGTAAAGACCGATCTTTTCTTCGGATCTTTCGAAATACTTGACCTGAGCTCTTATTAATAAATTCGAATTCTCATTAAAACCGAATAATACATAATGCGGGCTATTGTAATAAGTTGAGGTGACGACAGGAAAACCTTCGATATCGGGCCTATAAAAATCAACTTCCGCCATGTTGGCCCCGTCTG
>PFDW01000044.1:1363-1841 GCA_002793835.1 Candidatus Portnoybacteria bacterium CG10_big_fil_rev_8_21_14_0_10_36_7
TGAAATGGAGATATATTGTATTTGTTTTTCCCTGACTTAATTCTGAAGGATAACGGTTCATTCTCTGCAACAGATCACTTGCCTGTGATTGAATATTCTCAAGGGGTGGCGGTGATTCTGGATTGAGTTTAATATCTTCTTTGGTAAGTACAAAATCAAACGTAAAATTATAGTTACCGATATCAACGGCGAGCTTCCTTTTGCCGTCATCAAATGTCGCAATACCGTCTGCTGTTTTATAATTTAATCCGTCGGTATTAAAGCCTGTCTCTTTTGCCATAAGGTTAATTTTTGGCACGTATCCAAAAGTTGGTCGCTCTTTCGGTAGAAAATAAACCTTCGCCGATGCAGATGCTTCCTCAACATTTGCCGTCCCGTCAAGAGTATCTAAGATATAGGTATATTTTTCGGAAGTTTTGGACTGCGGAATGATCGGAGGTTTAATTTTACCAAATGATTCATCTATTTTTGGCGGCTC
>PFDW01000044.1:1863-3333 GCA_002793835.1 Candidatus Portnoybacteria bacterium CG10_big_fil_rev_8_21_14_0_10_36_7
TGTTGTGAAGCAAGGTATGTAAACAAAAGCTGTCCGGCAAAAAAAAGGATTGTGATGACAAGAACAAGAATAATAATTACCGGAAAAAATCGTCTAATATAATAGTTCACCTCCGTAAGAGTCATACTATCATGATAACAAAAAATGTTATAATATTTCCCACCAACCAGGGGTGCCGGAGTGGCCAATCGGAATAGACTGTAAATCTATCGGGATTTTCCCTGCGAAGGTTCGAATCCTTCCCCCTGGACTTGGAGCTTCATAACAACATTAAATTTAAGTAGGCCAGTTGCCGATACTAACTATATTTTTGCTATATAATAAATTATTACTAATCTAAAAATTTATGAATAAAAATAACCTAGGCAACACTTTCTTATTCTTATTTGGAATTTATATGACCTTTAATGGATTTTTTAATTTCATGCAAGACGGAACTTTGAACGAAAACAGTCTATTGTATATTATTCCTGGATTCTTAATGATAGGAATAGCATTTTACAAAATACAATCAGTTAGAAAATAAGTTCTAACGTCGTCCACGAGCCTGGACTTCTTTCTCTGACAATCTAAAATACTATATGCCCGATTAAATGTCAGAATTACGTAATGGAGTCTTAACAAAAATTTGAATACTGTATAATATCTTCATGACCGATTTGACATCAGTTCAAAAAAAATATAAGGGAAAGTGGGTAGCTTTTACAGATGATCTTAAGTCTGTAATAAGCGCAAGCAAAGATGTAAAAACTGCTTATAATGAAGCACTAAAAAAAGGATATAACAAACCTACTCTCTTTAAAGTTCCCCTACATATTGTTCCTTACGTTGGTTTTATAAAGCATGTGGCAAAAAACATTTGAATATAAAAAGATTGGTAATTTTTGGAAGCCGATTATTCCTGTATCGCTTAAGCATAACAAAAAAGAATTGAAGTACGTTGCTTTATTGGATTCTGGTGCTGATTTTAACATTTTTCACAGCGAGATTACAGAAATTCTTGATATAGATTTAACTAAATTAAAAAAGAGTACTTTTGGTGGTATAAATAAAGGTGCTGCAGGATCAAGATACATGACTGTTATTGAAATTGGAGTTGATGGTTATACTTTTGACGCTCCAGTATATTTTTCTACAGATATTTCACTTAATGGTTATGGTATTGTAGGACAGGAAGGATTCTTTGATAAATTTAAGATTCTGTTTAATCGTGAAGCTAAGAAGATTGAATTGAAGAAATTAAAAAAGTAATACTCAACATAGTCCTCTAGCCAGGATATTTACTATTTAGATCTTCATCATAATCTATGATGCATGATATAATTTCTTTTAATGGCAATACGTACAATAATACAAATTGGTCATCCTTCTTTAAAAGCAAAAAATAAACTAATTAAATCCTTTAATTCATCAAAGGTAAAGCAACTTGTAAAAGATTTAACTGATACCATGTATGATTCCGGCCTTATT
>PFDW01000053.1:0-3330 GCA_002793835.1 Candidatus Portnoybacteria bacterium CG10_big_fil_rev_8_21_14_0_10_36_7
ACTCGCGGATGATTAAGCGCATAAAAGAAGAAATTCAAAATCCTATTAATTTAAAAATTAATCGTGCTGGGATCAAGAGAGTAGAATCTAAAATTTCCAACGATAAATTACGCATTAATTTTGTTACCATAGGCAAAAAAGGAGAACAGGCCTTACGAAGGATGCAAAAGCCTTACAGCAATGCTACGATTGCCAATAACAATGTATCTATCACGAGCGGACATAGCGCTACAAACGGGGAAATTATTGCCTCATTTCCCCAACTCAATTATTTACCTGGCATCGAAGACGTGAGACCATTATCTAAAATTGTAATTGAAGAATATTTGAATAAAAGATATGACAAAGTTGTAGTTTTTTATACTGATTATGTTTCGGCTATCAAGCAAGAAACCAGAGTGCGCCAAATGTTACCGATTTCAAAGATAGATTTAGAGAAACAAATTGCCGAAATGGATGTTTCAGCTAAGGAATATGGGCTAGAAAAGCCAGCGACAGAATACAAAATAGAACCAAACCCTCAAACCGTGTTAGAGCACATTATTCCACGACTAATTGAAATGCAAATATATCATGCTATCCTAGAGTCTAACGCCTCAAAAGAATCTGCTAGAATGATGGCTATGCGAAATGCCACGGAAGCAGCTGGAGAAATGTCTGAAGACTTAACCTTTGTTTTTAATCAAATTAGACAAGGGAAAATAACACAAGAAATTGCTGAAATTTCCGCAGGACGAGCTTCACTAGAAAGTTAAATCTACTACTATTTTACTAATAAATAAAACTTATGAAAAATAACACAAATAACTCTAATCATTTAAACAAAGGATCCGTATCTCAAGTTATCGGACCAGTTGTAGATGTGGAATTCGCAGATGAATTGCCACAAATTTATCATGCGCTAGAGGTCACAAATGGTGATTCAAAATTAGTTTTAGAGACGACACAACATCTGGGAGGCGGTAAAATTCGTGCAATAGCTATGGGACCAACCGATGGTCTAAAACGAGGCTTAGAAGTGGTCAACACTGGTGCGCCAATTTCTGTTCCAGTTGGGAAAGCGACCCTAGGAAGGATGTTTAATCTTTTAGGCGAACCAATCGATGGGATTAAAGACGAGATTAAGTCTGACAAACTCAGCCCAATTCATCGCGATGCGCCGGCTTTTTCTGAACAATCCACAACAGCTGAAATTCTAGAAACAGGAATTAAAGTCATTGATTTGATCTGCCCCTTCATCAAAGGAGGCAAGGTTGGGTTATTCGGCGGGGCAGGCGTAGGAAAAACCGTAGTTATTCAAGAGCTTATCAGAAACATCGCTCAAGAGCATGGTGGATATTCTATATTTGCTGGCGTCGGAGAAAGAACACGCGAAGGAAATGATTTGTACCACGAAATGAAAGAATCAGGGGTTTTAGACAAGACTTCACTAGTCTTTGGGCAAATGAATGAGCCACCTGGCGCTAGACAACGCGTTGCCCTATCCGCCTTAACCATGGCAGAATATTTTAGGGATGATGAAGGAAAAGATGTTTTGCTTTTTATTGATAATATTTTCCGTTTCACTCAAGCTGGTTCAGAGGTATCCGCTCTTTTAGGACGCATTCCATCTGCCGTAGGTTATCAGCCAACTTTAGCAGAAGAAATGGGACGCCTCCAAGAAAGAATCACTTCAACTAAAAAAGGTTCTATTACATCGGTGCAAGCGGTTTATGTACCAGCCGACGACTTAACTGATCCTGCTCCAGCCACTACTTTTGGGCATTTAGATTCCACCGTGGTATTATCCCGTGCACTTTCTGAATTAGGAATTTATCCAGCCGTAGATCCATTGGATTCCAGTTCCACAATTTTAGATCCAAACATTGTTGGGCAAGAGCACTATGAAGTAGCTAGAAATGTGCAGAAAGTTTTACAACGCTACAAAGACCTTCAAGACATCATTGCTATTTTGGGAATGGAAGAATTGTCAGAAGAAGACAAAGTGACCGTTTCTCGCGCCAGAAAAATCCAGAAATTTTTGTCTCAACCATTTTTCGTAGCGGAACAATTCACCGGGACACATGGCAAATACGTAAAATTAACCGACACAATAAAAGGGTTCCAAATGATTTTAAGTGGTAAGATGGACAGTATAGGAGAACAAGATTTCTACATGAAGGGTGGGATAGATAAAATTAAAAAATAACTGTACTTAAGTAGACATGAAAATAAAACTAAAAATTGTTACACCAGAACGAACAGTACTCGAAGGAGATATTGACCAAGTAACTTTACCTACCGAAAATGGCGAAATAACAATTTTGCCAAATCATGTTTCTTATATCGCCTCTCTAAAACCAGGGGAAATAATAACAAAAGCATCTGAGCAAGAAACACATCTAGCCACTTCTGGAGGATTTATTGAATTTAATGAAAATAATTTAATAATTTTATCCGATACGGCCGAGCGAGCAGAAGAAATTGACTTAGCCAGAGCCGAAGAAGCTAAAAAATTAGCTAAAAAAATTCAAGAAGAAAAAATAGTCTCTAATGATACCGATTATGCCAGAGTTGCAATCGCTATTGAAAAAGAAAACGCTCGAATCAAAATTGCTAAAAAACATCATACTAAACATAATATTAAAATAAACTAATGGCTCAATATCAATTCAAAAATATTCATGAAGCGGAAACAGCGATTTTACATTGCTTAGATCCTAGATTCACCAAAGCACACAAAACATTTCTCGAAGCTGAGCTTGGCCTCGAAGATTTTGATGTTTACGTATTGCCATGTGAAGGAAAAAATATACTAGAAGATGAATTTGGGCAAACTCTAACCGATAAAATTGGCAAAGTATCTGCCGGGTTACATAAAACTAAAAAATTAATTTTAGTCTCTCATCGAGATTGTGGGGCTTACGGCTCATCTAAGGCATTCGCGTCACGAGAATAAGAGAGAGCAACACAAGAAGCAGATCTCAAAAAAGCAAAAAAAATAATCCTTGAAAAGTACCCTGCTCTGGCCATTACACTTTACTACCTAGAATTCGAAAATAGCCAATGCGAATTTCAAGAAGTTCGCTAAATTGACTTTTCCTAAACTTAAATTACAGGAGTTATACATGACAGTTGAAATTGTTGTAAGCAAACCAATCGTAAGCCAAAACTGCTACATTTCTACATTAGCAAATATTTATGACCATATTATTATTGAAGATTAAGTAATTGTCGCACCAAATGCATCACTACGGGCAGATGAAGGAGCACCATTCAGAATTTGCAAGGGCTCCAACATCCAGAACTCTGTAGTTATGCATGGGCTTCTTAATCAGTTCGTTTATGTGG
>PFDW01000053.1:3409-4087 GCA_002793835.1 Candidatus Portnoybacteria bacterium CG10_big_fil_rev_8_21_14_0_10_36_7
CGCTACCAGATAATTGCTATGTGCCAAGTGGACTAGTAATTGATTCGGAAGCGCTTGTTGCAACATTGCCAAAAATGCCAGTGGAAAAAAAAGTTTTTAACAAAGAAGTAGTAGATTATAATAAGCTTCTAGTGCAACACTATAAATGTAATAAATAACAATTCAATAAGCCAGGTGATTATACCTGGCTTATTTTTTTAACAAAATAAGAGGCGCAATTTTCTTGCGCCTCGATCATCGCCTAACATTAGTCTTCTTTAGGATCTCCTCTCGTAACAATCAATGACTCCTCATACATCTTGAGTCTTTCCTCTGGTGTGAATAAGGATTCGCCACCTTGTCTTCTCGTTTCCTCATTCATCTCTGCATATTTGGCTAGCTTTTGAATCTTTTCTGTAGGCGTTAAGCTACTTCTATTATTACTCATAAATTCCTCCTTATAGACGAATTTAGGCTATTTCTATGAAGAACTAAGCTTATAATGTTATTATAGCAAATTAATTAACTCGTGTCAAGGGGTATTTACTCCACTGCTTTTTGTGCTATTATAGAGCATAACGCTGGAGTGGCGGAATTGGCATACGCGTGCGACTCAAAATCGCATGGACTTCGGTTCGTGAGGGTTCAACTCCCTCCTCCAGCACCAGAATAGAACTTAAAGGTTTTGAAGAAGCCAGA
>PFDW01000006.1 GCA_002793835.1 Candidatus Portnoybacteria bacterium CG10_big_fil_rev_8_21_14_0_10_36_7
AAATTGATCATTTTCTAATCTCCCGATAAAGATGTCGAATGGAACATTTTTTAAATATATCGGATTTGGATTTCTGCCATGCCCAATAACAATAATGTTTTCTCGTCTTTCTTTATAATAAATATCGTTTGCGAAAACTTTGTCATAAAGTGGTAGTGCTTTTAAATCTATTAAACTAACTATTAAAGCTTTCTTATCTTTTATTGTAACTTCTTTCGTAAGTTGATTGTCTATGTAATTAAATAAAACTTCGCATTGGGGGACGAAAAATGTTTTTGGTGGGTGAGTTGGGATGCCACTGCTCCACTCAAGTTTTTTAATATCAACAATTTTATCTATAACTAGATCTCCTTCTTTGACAGTTGGTCCAAAGAGAATATATTTTTCTTTCAGACTAGTTAGAAATATTTCTAATGTGTCTTTTAGCATATAATTAAATTATAACACAATTTTTGTATCTAAAAAGCCCCCTCGTTGTGGTAGGGGGTTCGTTGTTTATATTATGTTAAAACCGTGGTTTTCAGGTAATGATTTTAACACGTCAATAATTGCCGGAGGATTGGTTATAAGCTGTTCAGAACATAAGATTGGAATATTTAGTCTTAAACAACTCATAATGTCATATGAAGAATCGACAGAAAGCTGGATGTCGTTGTGTGGTGACTCAATATAAAGAATTGTCTGGAAACAACCGAATTCGTATATTTTAATCAAAGCACAGGTAATTTTACTTTCGGTGCAAAATAGTTGTTTCTGGTTCTCGTGATCAATAAAACTAATGAGAATTTTTTGAGTGTTGTAAACCGTATCTAGATTTTGTATATGGTCAGCTTTGATGGGCATTTCAATAAATCTTTTTCTGTTATTACTTATCTCCGATAGTTGTAGGACTGGGATATTGTTGAAGTGGTATAATTTTTTATAGCCTACTCTAACTGCAGATATTGTAGATTGATTCATTTCTCGCACCATATTTACCCTCCGATTAAATTTTTAAAAAACTGTTATGTATGTTTATCTGCCACATTCGATGCACCAAAGGAATTTGGTTTCGTTTTTGGATAAAAGCCATTTCCTCTGACTAATCCAACTATTTCTTTAAGCATTTCTCTCGTTTGTCCATTTTCGCCTATATCAACATGAATTTCAAGTTCAAATTTCGGGTCATAAGATTGCCTTTTGTTAGCCAATGAATTTTGTATGTGCTCCATCAGTGTTTGTGCTAATCCAAGCGATAAGTAGGTCTCTTGGTAAATTTTTTGTCTAAGAGTTTTAATTTTGCCAGTTTTTTCTTTATGCCAAAAATATTTTCCTCCATGCCCAATCTTATGTATTACCAAAGCAGTTATAAAATCAACCTTTTTGTTACCTGAGCCGCCACCATTCACACCGTTTGTGTGAGAATCTGTTCCTACGACTAGCTTGTATTTATTGGCGGGATCTTCTGACATGAAGTTCATTAAATTATTAACAACTTCATCGAATTTAAGCTGTCCTAATGTGGGGCTGTGAAACGTATATAGATCAGGGCTCATTGAGGGTTTGAACTTTCTTTAGCTAATTTTGATTTTATACTTCCTTGATTTATTAGTCAATTTTTTGTTTATAATGATTGGTCATGTTGATTATTAAATAAAGCAATCCACTAAGTAGCCGTCCGATAAGATATAGCATGGGGTTGCTTTTTAAATAAAAATGTTGGTGTGCGTATGACCATCTTGTACAATTACATTAATATTTGGGTCATATAAAATATCATATCCAGCTTTGGCTATTCGATAGCATAAGTCTGATCCCTCAAAGAACATCCAGAACTTTTCGTCAAATCCACGAAGTTCATTAAAAATTTTTGTATTTACAATGAAACAACCTTCGACTACCAAATCCACTTTAATTGAGGCTTGGAAATCGTAGTAATGTAAAATAAAATTACTAGCAATTTTTTTGATAGATACATAATTTGGATACAAATTAGCAAAAAAACCAATTAAATAGCCAGCAGATTCACGAAAATTGTTTGGAAAATATTCAAAGTCCCAAGGAAGTATTTTACCATTAGGTGTATAAAGTTTTACGCCTAAAGCTGCGGTATTCTTTTCGTTCATGATCTCGTCAATCATTAATCTAAACGTGTTTTTTCCGACAAAAATATCGTTACAAGAAATATTATAAAGTCGTTTTCAGATTCTTTTGCGCCAATATTTCTTTAGGCAGTTGGGCCGATATTTTCTTCATTTCGTATTAATTTTACTTCAGGAAATTTGGAAGCTATTTCTATTGAGTTGTCTGCCAAAGCATCATCGACGAGAATTATTTCACTTGGCGAAGGTTCACTTTCCGAGACCCTAGGCAGACATTCATTTAAGAATTTTTGTCCATTATAGTTTACAATTGCTACAGAATAAGATGTCTTCATATTAATTTTGACAATCTGGGCAGAAGTGAGATGATCTTCCGCCTAATTTAATTCTTGAAATATTGCCTTGACATTTAGAGCAAGGTTCTCCCTCCTTGCCATAAACTTTTAGAAAAGGTTTATAGACGCCCTTCTTGCCGTTCAACGTAACATAGGTATTGGCTGAAGTGCCACCCATAGTAATTGATTTTAATATTATGGACTTAACCCCCATATATAATTTTTTAATTTCAGCTGTCTGAAGTTTACCAGCAAGTCTTGTAGGATGAATATTTGCAAAATACAATGATTCGTCAGCATAGATATTTCCAATACCTGATATAAAATGTTGATCAAGTAGGAGCTGTTTTATTTTAGTTTTTGGCCGATCCAGCAACATGTTTATTAGTATATTTAACGTAAACTTTTTATCAAATGGTTCAATGCCAAGCAGATTCAGTTCTTTTTGTTTTTTTAGCTCTGACGTTTTAAAAATCTTTATATATCCAAATTGGCGTATGTCATTAAAGTATAAAATAGATTTATCAGTAAAAAAAATAGTTATATGCGTCCATTTATTGGGAGTAGGATTCATAAGTGATGGCCAAGGGTGCCCACCTGTAGCGTCCTTTTCGCCTTTGGCTCTTAAAATGAGCTGACCCGTCATCTTAAGATGTAATATAAAAAAATAGCCATTCGATAATTCAAACAGCAGTATTTTAGCTCTTCTTTGAACGTTTTTTATTCTTGCCCCAACTAATATTTTTTTAAAACTCTTTACGTCACCTCTTTTGCCGTTATAATAAATTAGTTTTGGCTTTAGAATCTCTACGTCTTTTATCATTCTTCCAATTTTTTTTTGATAATTGACGTTTAATTGTTTCAACTTCTGGTAATTCAGGCATTTTTTAGATAAATATAAGTATATAAATTGCACCCACTATTATGAATAAACTAAACGCTATAAATAGTGTTTAGTAATCCATATCTATAAATTTTAATGAACGTTTTTGACAAAAAGCTCATTTGGTCTTGAGAAAGAATGTCAGGACTATGCCCCAAGGCGTTCAATTCGTTAGCAATAAAAATTTTCATCATTTTGGCGTTTAAAAAAATTTTTATAAATATAGCTAATGGTACGAAAAAAGACAACATGATAAACAAAGAGCCTATTATGTATGCTATCAAAAGATCATTCATTAATAAATTTTATTCTAAATATTAATAAGGATTAGTACTTACACTTTTTCAATGATACTTTGACTAAACAAAAAACCAATATGTGGCATTACTATCTTTTCTAATGTATCCTAAATTTAATTGGTATTTATATTTAAGTATTTATCGATAATAGTTTTGTATGCTTGGTAAGATTGAGCTCCTATAATTTTTTGTCCGTCTATATAAGAAGTGGGAGTGCTGTTTATATCTTGGGCGTCTATTGCTTTCGTCTCTCCTTTCACATATTGGTCATATTTATCGCTTTGTAGGCAGTCATTAAATTTTGTTGAGTCTATTCCGATATCACTCGCAAATCTTTCTAGTTTAGATTTAATAAAATTACCTATATTTTCACCGGTTTGATTGCTAAATAATATTTCACTAAACTCGGCAAACTTATTTTGTTCATTAGCACAATAAGCCCCTTCTGAGGCTAAAATTGATTCTGGTCCCAAAAAGGCCTTATTTCTCATTACTATTTTTAGCTCATTTGTTTTGACATAATTGTCTATAATTAATGATAAAACTTCGTCGTGTAACTTTTTGCAAAATGGACATTGATAATCACTAATAACAAACATTGTTGGCTGTATATTCTTATCGCCAATTACTAAAGCATTTGGGTCGTCCGCGTTAAAAAGAGCTGCCGCATCAAATTGTGGCTTGTTCGGGTCCGTGGGGCCTTCGTTGCCAAACATTACGGCTCCAATAACTATAATTGTAATGATTACTAACCCTCCGATGATTGGTAGTGTGGATGTATTATTTTGCATAAATTAATTATGATTTATATATTTTTCGGCGCTTAGTGCAGCTTTTGCCCCTTCCCCGGCTGCAATAACAATTTGTTTGTATAAGTTATCTGTGATGTCGCCAGCTGCAAAAATTCCGTCCTCGCTTGTAGCCCCGGTCATGGCATTTACTGTTATCTCATTTCTTTGATTAAGTTTAACAAGCTTTTTAACAAAATCTGTCGCTGGTTCATAACCTATTTCAACAAAGATGCCTTGTACGTTAATAGTATTTTCTATTTTTCCGTTAGATTTTTCCGCGTAAGTCAAATTTTCTAGCCAATTTGTTCCGTCGAGCTTAATAATTTCAGTATTTAAATGAAATTCAACTTTTGTATAATTTTTTATTTTATCTATTAAAACTGAATCCCCGTTCAATTTGCCTGTACTTTCCAGTAGATGAACTTTTGTGGCGTATTTTTGTAGGTCTAGCACCGCTTCTAGCCCGGAGTTACCTCCACCAACTACCGCAACTTCTTTACCAGTATATAGCGGGGCATCACAAATTGAGCAATAGGCAATGCCCTTTCCTTCAAACTTATCAGAGTTTTGAACCTTTAATTTTCTAGGAGTTTTACCAGCGGCGATTATAATTGTTTTGCACTCAAGCGATTCTTCGCTTGTTGTTTTGACTATAAAAAACGTCTCTTTTTTTTCTATTTCACTGACCTCATCATTTTCCTTTAGTTCCACGTCATACTGATTTAAATGTTCGTATAAATTTTGTGAAAAATCTAGCCCCAAAATTGATTTTATGCCTGGCCAGTTTTGTATTTCACTCGTTGATGCAGATTGGCCGCCTAATTTTTTGTATATGAGCAGAGTCTTTAACTTTTTTCTGCCAGCATAAATGCCAGAACTAATTCCAGCGACTCCACCGCCGATGATGATAAGATCGTACATTATTTTATTATATTTCCAGAGATATTTATCTTTACTTGTCTACTAGGCCAACCCTTGATCTCCACGTTAACATCTTTTGAAATATTTCCGAGGGACAAATTGGTCGTATCGAACTCAACCCTTAGAATTGTATTGGCTTTTGGGTCTATGGTGATGTTAGATAACATATCCGATGAATCTGGTGATATGAAATAATTTGATATGGAATTATTCTTTTTATAGTTACTTAAGAGTGTAACGGAGTGGTTACGCCAATTTGTTATAACAAAATCTTTTTTCATTATTTGTCCAGAAGTAATATTCCCAAAATCGTAGTCAGCCGGAGCGATAACTAATGATGAATCCTCTGCATAATATCTTTCGTATACAATATATGCACCTAAGCTCACGAGGCACGCAATTAAAATTATCGATAAATATTTATTCATAATGTTTAAATTATATATGATTATTATTCATATCGCAAGGCATCTATTGGGTTAAGTTTTGAAGCAGCTTTAGCAGGATAAATGCCAAACACTAAACCAATGAAAGATGCTACTCCACTGCTCAAAAAAAGTGAGTAAATTGGAATTATCAAATCCCAAGAGTAATCAAGTTGGTTCATAATAAAGGCGATAAAGGCGGAAAATGAAATTCCAATAATAATTCCTATAATTCCTCCAAGTAAAGTTAAAATAATAGCTTCCAAAAGAAATTGTAGCAAAATGTTTTTATTTGTAGCTCCTACTGATTTCCGGAGTCCTATTTCTTGTGTCCTCTCAGCTACGGAGACAAGCATAATATTCATAATACCAATACCCCCGACTATGAGTGAAATAGCCGCCACAGAGCCTAGTAGAATAGTTAAAACGCTCGTTATAAGGCTCAAGGTATTTGCAATATCTTCTTGAGTAATTACATGGAAGTCGTCATTATCTGGGTTAATAATTCCATGGCGTTGTCTCAGAATTCTTTTTATGTCATCGGCTGCAGTTTGAATATACTCCGTTTCGGTTGCTGTTAACATGATAATGTTAACGTGTTTAATGCCCAACATATCTTGAGCAGTTTTGATTGGCACAAATACTTGTTTATCATAGTCTAGCCCTCCAACCGCTGCTCCTTTTCTATCCATAACTCCGATAATTCTGAATCTTTTATTTTTTATTCTAACAGTCTCTCCAATGGCATTTGACAGTCCAAAAATGTCGTTTTTAATAGTATCGCCCAAAACAATTACATTCGCACCTGTCTTTGATTCATCGTCGGTAATAAACCTCCCTTCTACTGGATAAAAATTATTAATAGCTTGGTACGATGGCATTACGCCAGCCAATGAAGCGCGCTCTTCTTTATTCTGGTAAAGAATATGAGCCGAAGACATTACGAAAGCAGTGGCATTGTCTATATATGGGTTATTATTTTTTTGTAATAGTACTTCGTAATCTGCTAGTTTCAAACTGTTGCTTAATATCTCCGATGCATCTGACGGCCCTTTTGGTTCTCTTCCGGGTTCAACTAAGATAGTTTTTGCACCAAGCGCTTTCACTTGATTCAATATTATGCTTTGCGCACCTTGGCTTACTGAAATAATGATAATTACTGCGGCAATACCAATAATTATGCCAAGAATTGTTAGCCCAGCTCTTTTTTTATTTGCGATTAATGCACCGATTGCAGTCTTAAAAGTATTTAATAAATTCATGTTTTTATATCATCAATAATTTTTCCATCTTTCATTTGAATATTTCGTTTAGCATAGGCTGCGATATCAGGCTCATGAGTTACTATAATAATGGTTTGTCCTTTTTTGTTTAAATCAGTAAATATATCCATTGTTTGCATGCTGTTTTTTGTGTCCAAATTTCCCGTTGGTTCGTCTGCCAATATTAAACTTGGGGAATTAACCAATGCCCTAGCAATTGCAGCTCGTTGTTGCTCTCCTCCAGATAATTGATTGGTTAGGTGATTTTTACGATGTGTAATACCCACTGCTTCTATAGCTAAGCCAGCAAGATAGTCGATGTCCCCTTGCTTTATATCCGGATTGTATTGTAGTGGAAGTCGAACGTTATCGAAAATACTTGTTTTTTTAAGCAAGTTAAAAGCTTGAAAAATAAATCCGACTTTTTGGTTTCTTAGAAGTGCTAATTGTTCGTCATTGTATTTTGAGGTATCGCGATCGTCTAGATAAAATTTCCCTTTGGTGGGCCTATCCAGAAGACCGAGTATATGCATCATTGTTGATTTACCAGATCCAGATGGACCAGTGATTGCTACAAATTCACCATCATCAATTTTAAAATTAATACCGTTTAGAGCAACGGTATTAATGTCTTCGTCTTGATATTCTTTTATAATATTTTCAATTTTTATCATTGATCATTTAGTTTCGGCCGTAATTACGACGTCACCTTCATTGATACCAGATAAAATTTCGATATTTCCATCCGTGCTTCTAAGACCAGTTTCGATTTGAATTTCACTAACAGTAGAACCTTTTAAGATTTTGGCAATTTTTTCTCCTTCAATCTTTTCTATTACTGCTCTTTGAGGTATGGCGATAACATTTTCCTTTTGTTTTGAAATGATATTTATATTAGCTGTCAGTCCAGATCGTAATTTATCGTCTTGTTCATCGAGGGTTATAGTGACTTTGTAATATACAACGCCCTCGATTGAAATCTCTGCAGGATCAATAGATGCAATCACATCCATTTTTATTGGATCTTCTGAAAACGCATCATATGTTATTTCAACGGGATTAAGAATGCTAATTTTACCGATATCAGTTTCTGGGATATCTGCTTCAATATCAAAATTCTGTGTGTTAATTACAGAAATGGCATTACTATTTGCGCCGGTTATTTCACCTATTTTAATATCGATTTGGCTCACTTTACCGTTTATCGGTGATCGAAGTATCGCCTGCGATAATTGCTCGCTTGCTGCGCTTACGGATGCTTGGGCTTGTTTCACTTGGCCTTCATATAGGTCAATATCAATTTGGCGTGGAGTGGCTTGCTTTAATTCAAGATTTTTTGAGCTGTTGCTACTTGCGAAGCCCAATAAGTTTTGGTCGTTTCATAATTATTCTGCGCAGTATTGATATTCTTAGAATTTGTTGTTTTTTGAGATGCTATGGACTGCCTGGTATTTGTAATGTTTGTCTTAGAAGTATTAGCATTTGAGTGTGCTATAGCAATACTTGTTTTATAAGCATCAAGTGTTGTTAAAGTAAGTGCAAATGTGACCGTTGAATTATACAGTACTTCATTGGTAGCAGAAAGAGCGATATTAGCATCGTTAATGGCGGTTAATAATTTGTCCAACGCATTATAAATATCTGCATTAGATTGTGTCATTAAAGCGATATTGATGTACGACTTAGCAACTAAATAAGAACTGTTCGCATTGCTTCTGTTGTCTTTAGCGGTATTTAAGGCACCAGTGTCGAGGTAGGAATTTACATTAACATCGTCCAATACTGTTTTGGCCGAATTTATTGAGTTTTGAATAATTGTCTGATTGGTTGCCAAGTCATTTATTGCATCTTTGTATGCAGATTGTATATCTTCTGAGGCCTTAGTTATTACATCTGCTAAATTTTGTTCTGTTGTTGTTATTTCTTTTTCGGAGTTGTTTATTGCGTTATTTAATGTAGTTTTGGTAACATTAATTTCTTCAAAAATCGCACCGGCTTTAAGTTGCGCTAGTTTTGCTTGGGCTATCTGTATGTTTGCTTGGGCTTCCGATAATCTAATAAAAAACTCACTCGTTTCAAGTTTTGCAAGTTCGTCCCCTGTTTTTACCTCTTTGCCAACTACAGCCGATATATTGGCCACTCTGCCAGTAATTTTAAATGCTAAGCCTAGGTTTTGTGCTGCTTGGACATTACCAGTTGCCGTTATGTTTTCAACAATCTTGGTTCTTTCAGCGGTAGCTGTTTGATAGAGGTTAGCAGATTTCCTAGTTGCTACAAAAATACCGATAATAATAATTACGATTATTACCCCAATGATTATATTTTTTTTAGTAAATTTCATATTATTCAATATCAGATTTATATTTAGATATTTTTATTGAGAGAATTACGACCACGAAAGTTATTATTATCGCATAAATAAATTTTGCTGTAATTGACCCACGGGATGATCCGAATACTAGATCCAGGAATGATTTTATAGCTTCATTCCATGCTAAAGCTGCAACAAGTCCAAAACCAGCTAATATATAATTTATAGATGTTTTTCGAAATTCAGAGGTTAATTTTTTTTTGTTTTCCATTCTATCTTTATAACACAGCTCGCAAATAAATAAAGCCTTCGTATGGTAGGCTCTATTTATTTATTTTTTTAGTACTTTTCAATATTTGTATCAATTTCTTTTAATTCTTGATCAATGTTAGCAGTATCAATTATTTCTAGCTGTGAGTTGATGTTATTGATAGTATCGCCATCATTGGTGTAGGCACCATCAATTGATTCTGTTTGGTCATCAATATTTTTTATCTCACACGGAGTAGTTTTGTTAATAAGCCATATTGATGTTATAGCTGTTATTCCAATTACGATTACAATTATTACGGTTATAATAAATTCTTTACTCATATTTTTTATTAATTTATGTTTGATTCTAAATCGACCTCCAATTCATCAATTCGCGGAATTTTAGCTAATATAACAGCTACATTTTTTACTGATTCATGAGCATCCTTCACAATCGCTTGTGTAGCTTTCAGATCATCGTGCAACAATTTACGAGAATCCTTTACATCGATTTTAATGTTTTCTTCTGTGCTTACTAAAATTGTATAAACTTTATTTGTTTGCTCAGTTATTGCTAATCGACTTGATTCAATTAATTGCCTTGCATTTTCGATTGCTATTCGGATGGCTGTTACATCTTGATCGTGAGTTTCTGCCTTATCTGTTCGGCTAACAACACGATCTAATACCTCTTCAATTTTATTTGTTGTATTTGTAAAATGCGCCACTAATCTCGCGTTTAAATTATTTAATTGTTCAGCAATATTTTCGGTTAACTTTTTCTTGCGCGCATCTCTGAAATTTTCTAATTTTGCTTTAAGTTCTTCTCTCTTGAGCTCTATTTTCTCTTTAGCTTCTTGCCTAGCTTGTTCAAGTTTATTTTTGAATTTTTTCCGCTCAATTTCGATCTTTTGCTTAGCTTCTTCTCTCTTTTCTTCGTAGTTTTTTTTATCTTGCAGTGTTAATGCTTTTAACTCACTTTTAGCCTCTTCTTTAATAAGTTCCGTTGTTTTCTCTTTTTCATTTTTTTGCGATTTAACTTCGTCTTTCAATTCTGAGCGAACTTCTTTTATGGTCTCTAGCGCTTGCTGCTTGATAATTCTTGGCTTTTTAATGGCCGAGCCTTCTAAAATCGATGTGTCTGATTCTGCTGAAATATTGTTAGGCATTAAAATGCCGGCTCCGAGTACGAACCAAGAGCCAATTATTATAATACTAAATATAAATTTATTCATTGTTTTATTTGTTTATTTTGCTTTCAATCACATTGTCAATTTCATCAAGTAGATCACCACACCCAGGGTATTCAATTGTTTTGGAGTTACCGTTAATAGTAAATGTGTAGGTGGCAGTATAGTCAGGGAGTTTCTCAAAATCATTGCAATTTGCGTCCATAATACCAGTATTAATTACGGTATTAATAATTTCTTTTGTATCCGCTGTATTAATTTTTCCATCGGCTGACTCAGAATCATTAATAAAATATCCTCCATTTGTTTTAATTATAGCGTTTCCAGAGCATGATGGGGATTTCTCAACTAGACAATCCCCCCATGAGGCAGACATTGCATAAAATGTTTCATTGCTCTTTTTAATTGGTGGTTGTTTGTAGAGATAATACCCGATTCCAATTAAAAGTATTATTCCTAATATGTCTAAAAATATCTTAATTTGTTTATTCATTTTTTTAATTTATATTTATAATATAGCATTTTTTAAAGCACTTTGGCAGTCACAATCCTTTGAATCAGATATATTTTTTATCATTTCGAAAATAACTTTTTTAATTGTTTTGTTATTGCTATTAAAAACGTTAGTAACCTCATCCATGGTCACGGGCTTTATCTTTGGATTGTTAATTAGTCCTGCATCATAATCAGTTACTAAGGCAATACCAGTGTAACATATTTCCATCTCGCGCGCTAAAATAACTTCGGGATATTGTGTCATATTAATAACTTCCCAATTTTGCTTTGAGTAATAAATGCTTTCGGCCTTGGTTGAAAATCTGGGCCCTTGTATAACGACCGCCGTTCCTGTCTTATGATGTGCTATTCTGAGCTTTTTACATGCATCTATAGCAGTTTGCCGCAGATTTGAACAATATGGTTCAGCTCCAGTTATATGAGCAGTTATGGGGCCATTATAGAATGTATCAGGTCTACAATTTGTACGGTCAACAAATTGATCTAAAATTACAAATTCGCCTGGTTTGATATTTGGTTGTAAGCTTCCCACCGCGCATGGAGCAATAATTTGTTTCACCCCAATCTTTTTAAATGCCGCAATATTAGCTAGGTATGGAATTTTATGCGGTGGTAAATGGTGTTTTTGTCCGTGGCGCGCTAAAAAAGCAATCTTTTGCCCAGCGTATTCTCCAATTCTTATTTTGTCTGATGGGCTTCCCCATTTTGTTTTGACATCAACATACTTAGGGTTTTCCAATAAATCATAAAACCCTGATCCTCCAAAAACACCGATTACACTATTTTTGATTTTCATGTGTGTTTATTGGTTAGTAGTTTTCTCAACTCTTCAAGAAGTATTATTGTAGCTGATACTGGTAGGATATACAACCAATCCGTTAAATTAAGTGGTACAGTTCGCAAGATATTTTGCATAAATGGAGTGTAGATAGCCAAGAGCTGTAATAAAACAACAACTATGGTTGCTCCTATTAAGTATAGATTTGAGAAAATACTATGTTCAAAGATAGATTTTGTCTCGTGTATGCAATTCCATGCATTGAACCATTGAAAGGTCGCCAGCGTCGTTAGAGAGATAGTCCACGCCTTAGCTATGTCTTGGTTGAAATACCAGCTAAATAGAACCAAGGTTCCAATGGCCATGGGGATAGACATAGTAATAATTCGTTTAAGCATTAAGGGGTCTATGAGATATCTGCTTGGTTTTCTAAAATGTGAGCTCATTAAACATTTTTCTTTCGGTTCCATAGCCAGGGCAACATCAAGGAAGCCATCTGTAACAAAATTTAACCAAATTATTTGCGCTGCTAGTATCGGGAGTGGCAGTCTAAGAAATAATGCGCCAGTTATAGTGAGTGTTTCACCCAAACTAGTAGAAAATAAATATAAAATAACTTTTTGAATTGTTTTATATATGCTCCTTCCTTCTTCAACGGCTGAAATAATGGTTTGAAAATTATCGTCCAGTAAAATAATATCTGATGCTTCTTTAGCAACTTCAGTCCCTATCTTGCCCATCGCAACACCTAAATCAGCAGCTACAAGTGATGGAGCGTCATTTACACCGTCACCAGTCATTGCTATCGTCACCCCTTTTTTCTTATATGCGTTTATAATTCGAAGCTTATGATCTGGGTTTACTCTTGCAAAGACCTTGATGGAGCCGAGTATATTAATTAATTCAGTTTCTGATAATAAATCCAAGTCTTCCCCTGTCATGCTCAAATCGTCATCATCTATAATGCCTAGTTCTCTTGCCACCGCAATCGCTGTGTTTCTATGATCGCCTGTGATCATGATAACCTCAATACCTGCAGTATGAGCCATCTTTATCGATTCTTTGGCTTCGGGGCGTAGAGCGTCGGCCATAACAAAAAAACCACCAAAAGTTAGATTAATAACTTGAGTGGCATCGATTGAATTATCAGATATATTTTTGTGAGCAAATGCTACTACTCGGAAGCCCTGGTTAGTTAGCCTAGAAAGATCTTCTCTAAATTTCTGCTTAACTTTTTCAGACAGATGAGTGTGCTTATCTTCAAAATTATAATAAGCAGAGTTTTCAATAATATATTCTGGGACGCCAATGGTAGTCAATAAATTCTCATTTTTCGATTTATGAAGTAATACGTGTTGACTTGTGATGAAGTCAAAAGGTATCTCATCAAGTACAGGTGTTTCTTCTTCAAGCTGTCGTTTGTGAAATCCGATTTTTTGAGCTAACACTAAAATAGCCGCTTCGGTCGGATTCCCGCCGATTGTCCATTTGTTTTCCTGCTCTGAGAAAACTAATCTAGCATTTGCACCAAGTGCGGCTATTTTACCGGCCAAGAGTAATTCTGGATAGTTAAGTGGTTCAATGATATTATCATTTAGTTTCACTTGTCCGATTGGTTCATATCCATTACCGCTAACATCAAAAATTTTTCCATTAATGTAAACTTTTTGTATCATCATCTCGTTGCGGCTAAGTGTGCCAGTCTTATCAACAGCAATTACTTTAATCTGACCTAAGGCTTCTACTGCTTGCAATTTCTTAACTAAAGCGTTGCGTTTACTCATCCGCCATACGCCAGTAGTTAATACTAATGTCAGGACAATTGGCAGGCCCTCCGGGATGATAGACACTGCTAACGAAACTGCAACAGCAAACATTTCAATTATTGGCAGATCCAAGTTTATGCCTATGGCAATAATAATCAAAGAGATAAATAATACAACATAGATAATCATTTGAGACAGTTTTCTGATGCTGGCTTTGAGTGGTATTTCGGTGTCAATCGTAGCAATATCTTTAGCAATTTTTCCGACTTGTGTTTCAGTCCCCGTGGCAAATATTACAGCCTTCCCATTCCCAGACACGGCTAAAGTCCCATTAAATATAATATTTTTTGGAAATAATGAATTATCATTGGCATCGTCTGTCGCGTGAGCCTTATTAGCTGGCATAGATTCTCCACTTAAAGATGACTCATCTACTTGAAGATTTTTGGCTTCAATTAATCTGGCATCCGCTGGAATTTTATCTCCTGCTTGAATAATCAAAATATCTCCTGGCACTATTTCATTAGCACTAATATTAATTTCGGTGCCATCACGCAAAACAGTTGCTGAAGTGTTAGTTAATTTTTTAAGTGCAACGAGCGTATTTTGGGCTCGTCCCTCTTGGATCGAGCCAATTATGGCATTAAATAGAAGCACTGCAGCAATGATGATACCATCCACAGATTCTCCAAGAGCTAATAGTATTAAAGCAGCCCCGAATAAAATGTATATTAGCGGACTTTGAAATTGGCGTAAAAAAATAATGACTGAATTTTCAGCCTTTGCTTCTTGTAGTTTATTTTTCCCGTAAACTCTAAGTCTACGATTTGCTTCCTGGGTATTTAGGCCAGTTTCATCGGATTGCAAATTATCTAAAACAACTGCTATGTCAATTTTGTGCCATAATTTATCCATTTGAATCTATTTTACTATTTTTTTGTTGGCTCCGCAATCAGTAATAAAGATTATTCGTGGTCAAGCAACTTATTTTAGAAGCCATGTTGTATGATTTAATAATCAATTACTGATGTTATATTAAATTTATGCAATTTCTTTTGCCCGTTTAAAAAAGTAAGATTAATTAAAAACGATATTCCAATTATCTTGCCGCTAAGTTTGTTAACAAGCATAGTAGCCGCTTTCATCGTTCCTCCCGTAGCTAGCACATCATCAACAATTAAAATTTTTTGGCCTTTTTTTATTGCATCATTATGAATTTCTATTTCATTTGTTCCATATTCTAAATTATATTTAATTGAAATTGTTTTATATGGAAGCTTCCCTTTCTTTCTTATAAGAACCAGACTTGCACCAAGAGCTAACGCAACAGGTGCTGCCAAAATAAATCCGCGAGCATCAATGCCTACTACGACATCTGGTTTATTTTTTTTATAGGGCGCGGTGAGTGAATGGACTGCATGACTAAAGGCTTCTGGGTTTTGAAGTAGTGGAGTTATATCTTTAAAATTGACTCCCTTTTTTGGCCAATCTGGAATTTCTCTAATATATTTTTTAATATTCATAGTTTTCTAATGTGTATGATGTAGTTAGGGCAAATATAAGGGTTGAGGAGATTGCTGACATAATGCAGTAAATACAAAGCGCGGATAGTACAAAAAATTGTAAATACATGAACCACATTGATGCGATGAATCCAATTGCT
>PFDW01000042.1:0-15548 GCA_002793835.1 Candidatus Portnoybacteria bacterium CG10_big_fil_rev_8_21_14_0_10_36_7
CTGGCAATTTTGGATTCTTTTTGTCCAATAGCCACATAGATACAATTCATATTTTGGTCTTTTTGATTGATAATGGCATCTACAGCAATGGCAGTTTTTCCAGTTTGACGATCACCAATAATCAATTCTCGTTGTCCGCGTCCGATTGGAATCATCGCATCAATAGCTTTGATACCAGTTTGCACCGGTTGATTCACTGACTGACGGGTGATAACTCCAGGAGCGATTTTTTCAATTGGATAAAACTTATCAGAACTGATTTTGTCTTTGCCGTCCACCGCTTGCCCCAAAGGATTCACCACTCTTCCAACCATATTCTCTCCAACAGGTATAGACAAAATTTTTCCAGTTGATTTCACTGTGTCACATTCCTTAATGCCTTCAAAGCCTCCCAAAATCATAGCTCCGATTTGTCCCTCTTCTAGGTTAAGAACAACACCAAGGGTGCCATTGCTGAATTCAACCATTTCAGAAGACATCACATCGGACAGACCGGAAATTTTGGCCACGCCGTCTCCAATTTCAATAACCGAGCCAACTTTTTTCTTGTGTGCTTGAGTTTTAAACCCAGCAATTTGGCTTTTCAGTTGTTCAATTATATAATCTTTATTTGTTTCATTTGTTTTTCCCATAATTAATTTATTAAGGTATTTTTTAAATTATTTAATTGCTTATCGATGCTTAGATCAATTATTTCATCACCTATTTTGATAATTGCTCCACCTTTTAAATTTGGGCTCACTGTTTGTTTTAGAATTATTTTTTTATCTTCGCCTTGCGTTTTTAGAAAAGCGTTTAGCATAGTTATCGTTGTCGAGGGCAGTGTTTCTCGGCTGATAATCTCTGCTTCAACGATGTTTTCATTTTTATTATAAACTGCACTGAATTTATCAGTAATTTCTTTTATTTTTCCAATCTGTCCATTATTTTGAAGCATTTGGGCAACTTGAGGTATTAAAACATCGATTTCATTTTTTGTTTTGCTTCGAGTTATTTCATATAGAAGCTTAGCGTATTGTAGGGGATTAGTTTTCATTTTATTAGTTTGGAAATTATTTTTTGATCTTTTTGTCCATCTATTCTCTCGTCCAGAATTTTTTCAGCAATCAATACAGCTATTTCCGCTACCTCTTTTTTTGCTTCAGTTATTATTTGCTCTTTCTCTACAGCAATTTGATTTTTGGCTTCTTGTATAATTTTTGAAATTTCTTGTTTAGCTTTAATTTTTTGTTCTTCGTGATTTTTGGTGACAGTATCCTCTGCATCGGAAATAATCTTTTGAGCTTCGATTTTCGCATGCGACAGTATTTCTTTTTCTTTTTCAACTACATCTGTCATTTTTATTTTAGCATTTTTTGCATCTTTTAGCCCTTGCTCAATCTTTTCAGTTCGATCGTTTAATATTTTTAAAATTGGTTTATAAGCAAATTTATATAGAACTAATAGGACAATAGTAAAATTCACTAATTGGGCAATTAGTAGTTTAATATCGATATTAAATGTCGCTAATAATTCGTTCATAATAAATTACTGTGCCCCGCCGAAAAATCCGCGGGGCATAAAAATTAATTTATTGAGAAAGCTATAACTAGCGCATAAATAGCAACCGCTTCAGCGAAGGCAGCTGCCAATAGCATTGGCACTAATATTTTTCCGGCTGATTCCGGATTTCTTCCGATGGATTCCATCGCTTTTGCACCAATTTGGCCGATAGCTAATGCTGGGCCAATGGAGCCGATACCAATGGCTAACGCCTTAGCTAGAATGTTTAATTCCATTTTTTGTGGTTTGTATTGCTTGAGCTGTAATTTTATAATAAAAAAAATCAGCTTCAGTGCTAATAACAAACTATTAATTAATTTTTTTAAATTAGTGTTCTTCAGATTGCGACGCTATTGTCATGAAGACCAAAGTTAGCATAGCAAAGATTAACGATTGAATCAAGCCTACGATTATTTCTAGAAACATGAAGGGGAGCGGGAGTATAAAGGCAAAAAGTGCCATCGTAGAAGCAAGAAGAACTTCGCCGGCGAAAATATTGCCAAAGAGCCTAAATGATAGTGAGGCGACTTTAGCTATCTCACCGATTATTTCGATTATTCCAACAAATGCTTTTATCGGATTTATTAAAGCAATTGAAACATCCGATGATATTTTTTTTGGGATTTCTATAAAGGCTTTTAAATTAATGAATTTGTTGAAGTGTTTCCACAGGCCAATTGTTATAACTCCCATAACGTGAGAAGCTACAACCGCAAATAAAGCCAAAGCGAGCGTAGTATTTAAATCAGCTGTTCCGCCTCTTAAAAGAGGCACAAAAATTTTATGTGTTTCTCCTTCGATAAATCCGATTGTTCCAACGCCTGGTATCAGTCCAAGCCAATTATTTATTAAAATAAATAAAAAAAGTGTGAGCGCAATTGGTAAAAATTTTTCTGATTTTTTTCTGTTACCCGTAATAGAGTCTGCTAAAGAAAGTGCTTCTTCTAGGATAATCTCAAAAATATTTTGTATGCCTCGAGGCACCTTTTTTATCTTTTTACCTAATGCAATAAAAAAAACAATAAGTATAACAACTGCAACCCAACTAGTTAGAAGAGAATTAGTGATGGTAAAATTACCTACGTGAAAAATCGGTTCAGCATAAAGAGTCGACTCGTGAGATGCTTCGGTTGTTTGACTAGTTGTTTCTGACATTTTTATTGTTTTGATTATCAATCCTTTTCATTTCACTCATAGTTTCTTTTACTAAGCCAACCATTGATATAATGAAAGAGGAGCTAACAATTATTATAAATAACCAAGGCGCTGTATGAAATTTATTATCTAACCATCGGCCAATAAATACAGCAATGATAATTGGACCAGCAATCCAACCAGAAAGGCGGGTAAAAAGAATAAGGCCAGGTTGCCACCATGGGTTGTCATTGGGAGCATTTATCATTTTTTTAGATTATAGCACTTTTGGCTTCAAAGCAAGAGTTTGCTATAATGCCAATATACATCAATGGGTAAAATTATTGGGCTAATTAATCAAAAAGGCGGAACGGGTAAAACCACAACAGCGACAAATTTGGGGGCTTTTTTGGCGGCGATGGGGAAATATGTTCTATTGGTGGATTTAGATCCGCAAGCGAATGCAACCTCTGGGTTAGGACACGATGCATCAAAAATTGAAAAAAGTTTATACCACAGCATTATTAATGAAGAGCCACCTCACGCATCAATTAAAAAAACCAGTATTTTTGGATATGAGCTATTTCCTTCGTCAACTGATTTGGCTGGTGCCACAGTAGAGCTTGTTAATTTGCCGGAAAGAGAATATCGGCTTCATAATGTGCTAGAAAAACTTAGACAAAATTATGATTATATTTTGATTGACTCACCGCCATCACTTGGTCTTCTTACTATTAATGGGCTAGTGGCGGCTGATGAATTAATTGTGCCTGTACAGACAGAGTATTACGCACTTGAGGGGTTGGGTAATTTAATAAGAACCGTAAACTTAGTGCAAGAAAATCTAGGTAGAGACTTAAAGATTAAAGGAGCACTACTAACAATGTACGATAAGAGAAGCACTCTATCCAGGCAAGTTGCCAAAGAAGTTCAAAGGCATTTTCCTGGTCGGGTTTTTGACGCTGTTATCCCGAGGTGTGTCTCTTTAGCCGAAGCGCCATCTCATGGCAAAACTATTTTACATTATGAGCCAAATTCTAAAGGCGCTAATGCTTATAGGCAGTTGGCAAAAGAAATAGTAGATCTTGATCTAGAATCATGAGTTTAAAAACAGTTGTTATATTGTATCTATTTACGACAAAGTAAAAATTATATAAAATAAGATTATGCAAAATAAAAATCTTGGCAAAGGATTGCAATCATTAATTCCTCAAAAAGTAAATTCAACGGCGGGTAATAATGCTTACCCAAAAATTTCTCAGCCTCTAAGGCATGGAGGTTCGCAAAATCATAAAGAAAGTGTTTTCAATATTGAAACTAATAATATTGTCCCTAACTCTCATCAGCCAAGGTATTATTTTGATCCAGAAAAATTAAAAGATTTAGCTAGTTCAATTAAAGAGCATGGGATTCTTCAACCATTAATTTTAACAAAAATTTCTGGTGTGGCTGTTGGTCAGCCAGTTCAGTATCAATTAATTGCTGGTCAAAGAAGATGGGAGGCAGCGAAAATGTTGAAATTACCACATGTGCCAGCAATTGTACGAGATAGCTCAACACAGCAACGATTAGAAATTGCATTGGTAGAAAATATTCAACGTGCTGATTTAAATCCAATGGAAGAGGCTACGGCTTATAAATCGTTGCAAGAGGAATTTGGTTTAAGTCATCAGCAAATTGCTCAAAAAGTTGGTAAAAGTCGTGAAGTGGTAAGCAATGCAATAAGACTTTTGGGGCTACCAGACGAAATCAAAGATGCCATTAGAAAAGGTAGGATTTCCGAAGGCCACGGCAGGGTGCTTGCCGGGATAAAGAACCAGCGTCAACAAAAAGAGCTATTTGAAGAAGTTTTGACTGGTAGTTTAAGTGTCAGGCAAATCGAACAAAAGGCGCGCATAATCCAGCCTCAGCAAGCTAGACCAAGAAAAGTTTCTTCACTTTCGCCATTTATTAAAAAAATCCAACAGGATGTTGGAAAATTCTTTGGAGCAAAAGTTAGCGTTGCGGGTAATAAAGATAGTGGTAAAATTAGTGTTTCATACGATAGCTCTGATGAGTTGCAGAAAATTTTAGGGAAACTTAAATAATTAATACCATTCCAAAGGGAACAACCGGTCTTTGTTTTTATTCTTTTCCATGTTTTCGCAATTCTTTTTGTGGATAGTAAGGCCTCGTGTGGCTGTTATATAGCCGATGATTTTGTCAGGATATTTTGGATGGCAACATTTGGTTGATTTGATAAGAATTTGAGAAATGCCTTTAATTTTATGTTCGACTTGGCTACTTGCCAAAGTTTTTTTTATTTTTGGTAATAATTCTTTTACGGTTTTAAGTGCATTTAACGGTAGGTCTTCATCAATTTTATTTTCCAGGAGTTTGTTTTTTGATTTTAGGTATTTTTTTATATGGTTACGAGCGATGGACGTTTTTACATATTGTAGCCACTTTTCGCTTGGGTGGGCATTTTTTTGAGTAATTATTTCAACAATATCTCCATTATTTAGCTTAGTATTCAATGGAACCATTTTATCGTTAATTTTAGTAGCATTCATGGTATTGCCAATATTGCTATGAATGCGATAAGCAAAATCAATTGTTGATGAACCTAACGGCAAATCAAAGACATCGCCAAGTGGCGTAAAAACAAAAATACGATCTTTAAAAAAATCAATTTTTAAATTTTCGAAGTCTGTTGCGTCTGGGCCAATTTTTTCTTGACGTTTACGCAACTCTTGAATCCATTGAATTTCTTTTTTTGGCGATTGAGGTAGTAATCTTTTTAAGTATGTCAGAATCCCTTTCTTTTCGTCATCATAATACCAATGGCTTGCGATACCGTATTCGGCGTTTTTATGCATGTCCGGAGTTCTAATTTGAATTTCAACAACGTCATCACAGAAAACAGTTGTATGTAAAGACTGATACCCATTAGGTTTTGGAGAGGCGATGTAATCTTTTATGCGTCCGTGTAGTGGTTTATAAATTTTGTGAATTATTCCAAGTGTATGATAACAACTGGCAACATCTTTTACGATAAGTCGAAGAGCGACTAAATCATAAATTCGTGACATATCCATATCATTGTGTTGTAACTTCCTCCACAGGCTGTATAGATGTTTTACTCGCCCATCAAATTGAATTATATCGATATTTTCTTTGTCTAACTCCTTGGTGATTATTGTTTTTACACCCTCGACAATTTTTTGACGAATAGGATATTCTTCTGCAACTTTTTTGTTAAGCCATTCATATTGTAAGGCATATACGTAGGGGAATGACATGTCTTCAAGCTTAGATTGAATTTTGCCCATTCCAAGGCGATTAGCTAATGGGGCATATATTTCTAGAGTTTCTGTCGCGATTCTCTTCTGTTTTTCTTCGTTGAAAACTCTAAGTGTTTCTAACCCATGCGTACGATTAATTAACTTTATAATAATAACTCTAATATCTTCGCCCATTGCTAAAAATAACTTGCGAAGATTTTCAGCAGATCTTTTGGCTCCTTGGTGCTCAACTTTCCCAACATTGCTTATCCCTTCAACGATATGCGCTACTTGAGAGTCAAATTGAGTTTCAATTTCTTGACGAGTGATATTAAACTTTTCAATTGTTTCATGTATAATAGTTGCTTGAATGCTGGCAGTATCGAGTTGTGCGCCGGCTACGGATATGGCGATGTCTAAGCAGTGATCTAGCATAAACTGTCCAGATAATCGCTTAGTATCGCCATAAACTTTTTTCGCAAAGTTGTAAGCCTTGCGAATTTCTTGTATATCCGCTTTTGGGTTTAAGCTTTTAATTTCGCTAAGAAATATAGGGAGATTCATAGTGGTTATTATATTAGTACAATTTGACTGTTTTGTAAACGATTGACATATTAGTCATAATACGGTAGTTTTTAGTTAGTTATTTAACATTTAAAGTTTCACTAAAAGGAGGTGAGTCGTATGCTTATATGTTCAAATTGTGTTCAAGGTGCAACACATTTTTGTATAGGTCTCTTAATACTAAATAGAGACACTATGCCAAAAAACGAGCAAGAAGATGTTGATCTCAATGACGTTGAAGTACTGATGCAATTTCCTGGCAGGGACAAGGGAGATGGTACAAAATTCGACTACTCCTTAATTACTGGTCATAAGGAAGCAGGCGAAACAATCCGCGAAACCATTGAGAGAGAACCCCAAGAAGAAGCGGATGTGGAGGTAGAGATCGATTTTTATACTCGACCAGAAGAACCGGTTTTGCTTTTTGAGCCAAAACAAAAAATTGGTTCAAAAAAGCACGATAATGTCATCGCGGGTTATATTTGCTTCGCGAAGTCTCTGAGAAGAGACACGACAAGAAGTGAAGCAAAGTCGGTGTTAGTTAGAGTAGGCGAGGTGTTGCGGCTTGAAATCGATGATTTTTCCAGAGCCATGCTGAATTATTTTGTTGATAATTTTAGCGAGATAGTCTCCGAAATGAAACCATCTGTGATTGAGAAGCTCTGGCTTCGCCCAGTAAGTAGTTTTTTTAAGAAAAAATAAAACCCCGAAGTTTTTATAATTTGGGGTTTTATAATGAGGAAGCAAATTTTAAATTATGTGATGTCTTCTTCGGAGACATTTTCTTCTTCTTTATTTGGACTATTAGGGTTTCCCCATGTAGCATAGTCGCAATCAGGGTATCTATTGCAACCAAAAAATACTTTTCTTTTTTTCATCCGTCTTTCAACTAATTCGCCTTGGGAGCATTTGGGGCAAGGAATTTTTGTTGATTTAACAATCGCTTCTGTATGACGACAATCTGGAAATTTTGAGCATGCATAAAATCTGCCGAATCTGCCCGACTTAATAACTATAGCACCTCCGCATTTTGGACAAATTTTGTTGGTTGTTTCTTCAACTTTCTTTCTATCAGCAACAACAATTTGTTTTTTTTCTAGATTTTTAATAAATGGATTATAAAATTCGTTTAATACCGAGGTCCATTCAATCTTTCCTTCGGCAACTTCGTCAAATTCTGCTTCCATTTTAGCAGTGAATTTTACATCAACAATTTCAGGAAAATGTTCCGACAGTATTTCATTAACTTTGGTTCCAATTTCTGTCGGTTGAAGTTTTTTCTGTTCATTTTTAAATATATAATTGCGGTCTTGAATCGTAGATAAAGTTGGAGCATAGGTAGATGGGCGACCAATACCTTCTTTTTCTAGTACTTTAATTAAGGTAGCTTCAGAATATCGGGCAGGTGGTTGAGTAAAATGTTGTTCGTGAATTAATTTTAATAAATCAAGTTGTTCATTTTCAGATAGTTTAGGTAGTATAACTTCTTCAACTTTTCCAGCATATAAGTTTAGCCAGCCAGGAAATTTAATTTGTGATCCATTAGCTCGGAAGATGTATTTTGAATTTTTGCCTGCGGCGTTTATATCTATAGCAACGGTGTCTAGTATTGCATCGGCCATTTGAGAAGCCATAAATCGTCGCCAAATTAAATTATATAATTTAAATTGTTGAGCATCTAAATATTGTTTAATGCTATCTGGTGAAACAGCAGGCATAGTTGGACGAACCGCTTCGTGCGCTTCTTGTGCGCCTTTACTTTTTGTTTTAAATCGTCGCTCTTTGGAGTAGTCTGCCCCAACATTTTTAGAAATATAGTTTTTTGCTTCTTTTATCGACTGCTCTGATATATTTAGCGAGTCTGTTCTCATATAGGTAATAAGACCAGTAGATTGGCCATTGCCTAATTCAACACCTTCGTAAAGTTGCTGAGCCAGGCGCATGGTTTGCTTGGAGGAGAAGCGAAGTTTTGCCGAAGAATATTGTTGCAAAGTACTTGTTGCAAATGGTGGCAAAGGACGGCGGATTGTTTCTTTTTTATTAATTGTTTCAACAATATATTTTGCACCCTCTAGGTCAGTAACAATCTCGTCTGCTTGTGCGGAGTTTTTTATTTCTAATTTATCAAGTGATTGTTCATCTTTTTTGAATAAATTTGCTGTAAATTCTGATATCTCACCTTGCTGTTTTTTTAAATTAGCGGAAATTGACCAATACTCATTTGCTTTAAACGCCAATATTTCTTTTTCTCTTTCTACTATTAATTTAACCGCCACTGATTGGACGCGTCCAGCTGAAAGACCTCTGGCAACTTTCCTCCATAAGAAGGGGGATAGGTTATAACCAACCAATCTATCTAAAACTCTGCGAGCTTGTTGTGCGTTTACCAAATGCATGTCTAGGTGGCGAGGTTTTTCTAGTGCCTCTAAAATTGCGTCTTTGGTGATTTCATGAAAAACAATTCGTTGAGTATCTTTTTCTTCAATTTTGAGTGCAGTCGCCAAGTGCCAAGCAATAGCTTCGCCTTCTCTGTCTTCGTCGGTTGCCATTATTATTGAATCGGCTTTTTCAGCAGTTTTTTTTAATAAAGTTAAATTTTTCTTTGCTTTAACAGGTGTTATATATTTAGGGAGAAAATTATTTTCTACATCAACCCCAATCGTAGACTTTGGTAAATCTCGAACATGACCAAATGAAGATAAAATTTTATATTTTTTATCCAAGAATTTGGTAATCGTTCGTGCTTTAGTTGGTGACTCTACGATTATTAATTTCATTTTTTTATATAATTTAGTCCGCCAAGGTTTTTAATTCTTCCTTTTAATTCCATCTCAAGGAGAATAGCGTTCACAACCGAAGCCTCAAGCTTAGCCATTTTTATTATTTTGTCAATGTGGGTTGGCTCTTTGCATAAGCAATTTAGAATGACATTTTCTTCGGCTGATGCACCAAAAATAATTTTAGGTTCTTTGGCCTTGGGTATTGTTTGTAAGTTGAGCTCTTCCATTATGTCGTAAGTATTTTGAACTAGTTTTGCGCCACGTTTTATGAGTTTATTTGTTCCAGCTGAGGTTGGCCAATATATGGATCCTGGAACGGCAAACACCTCTCTGTTTTGCGCGAGCGCATGTTCTGCAGTTATTAATGCTCCACTTTTTTCTTCTGCTTCAATTAGAAGCACGCCAAGTGAGAGGCCGCTGATAATTCTGTTGCGGAGTGGAAAATGATAAGGCATCGCTTTGGTGCCTATAGGAAATTCGGATACAACCGCACCGTTAGTGGCTATTTTTTCGGCTAGTTTTTGGTTTTGAGGAGGGTATATATTTTGGCGGTCTAATCTCGATCCGATTACGGCGATTGTTCTCCCTCCGGCTTCGAGTGTTGATTGATGGGCCAAAGTATCAATACCTCTGGCTAGTCCGCTTACAATTGTGAGGCCTTCACTTGAAAGCCCAACACTTAGATCAGGAGTCACTTGTTGACCGTAGATTGATATTTTTCTTGATCCAACTATTCCTATAGCGAATTCATCCTCTGGAATTATCTTTCCTTTTACGTAAAGCACATGAGGGGGATCATAAATTTGTTTAAGTCTAGCTGGATAATTATTGTCAGATATCGTTATTGCTTTAATATTTTTTTTTAATAATTTTTTATATTCATCGGTTGGGTTAATTCGCTGTTTATTATCTAAAAATTTTTGTATCCATTCTTGGGGTAGCCCCGATCTTGTCAATTCATTTGTATTTGCATGCCAAGCTTTTTCTATATTACCAAAAAAAGCCAAAAGTTTTTTAAATTTAACAGGCCCAGTGCCCGGGATTAAATTAAAAGCATTATAGTATTGGCCATCCATTTAACTTGACAATTTAAGTGTATTTGCTATAGAATTATTTGAAATCGTTCTTTCTACCATCCTGCTTGCGAGCGGTGAAAGGTTAAGGAACCCCTCCTAAACTTTAATCTAGTAGCCATGAGCTTGGAAATCTTTCTTTATTGAAAGAACTTCTGACGCTCGTCGGCGGGATAGTGGACGGAATTATTTGAATGCCATTGATAATTGTTCTATGGCTTTTTTAATTATTTTAGGCAATGCTTTCTGTTGGGTAGGAGTAAACTTTCCTAGAACTAATTTCATTGCATCAACTTTCTTTTTACCAGGTTGCGTGCCTAATCTGATTCGTGTAACGTCTATAGTTTTTAAAACTTTAAGTATTGATTCAACCCCTCGGTGTCCAGCAGCATTTTTACCAAATGATATTTTAAAATTTCCGAAAGGTATATCAACGTCGTCATGTGTAATAATAATATCCTTCGATTTAATCTTGTAAAATTTTGTTAGTAATGCGGTCGCACGTCCAGATGCATTCATCATAGTTTGTGGTTTGGCTAAAATAACTTTTTCATTTTTTATTTTTCCTTCGCTTATTTCTGATTGAAATTTTTCGTTTAACTCAAAATCACTAAATTCAAATTGCTTGGATAAAATTTCTATAAATTTAAATCCATAATTATGACGAGTTTTTTCTAAGTTTTTGCCGGGGTTGCCTAACCCGATTATTAATTTCATATTATTTTTTTAAGATATTATTTATAAAGCTGTGGAATTCAGTATAATCATTTTCTCCTGCCTTAGGAATTACTATTGATGCAGTATTTTCTCCTAAATCTCTTGAACTGACTTTAAGTAAATTTTCTTGATCGGTATTATTTAAAGTGTATGTTGCCAAATTGCTTGGGTCAATGTTATATACAGCACTCCATAAGTTTTTTAAATCAAATATTGATAAATCAGTATACAAATTATCGTGTAATGTATTTAGTATATTGAAATATGTTATAAAATGCCAGACGGGGTTTAAGCTTAATACCTTTTCAGCCACGGCTTTGATAACTTGTTGTTGCCGTGCAGAGCGTTCAAAATCATTATCCTGATTGCGGGTGCGCATGTATTTTATTGCTGTTGCTCCGTCTAATTTCTGGACTCCCTTTTTTAAAGAAAGTGTTTCGTAAGAGTTATTCGGACCAGGGTAGCCACTGTCATAAATATCTGTTTTTACATCAATAGTGGCTCCTCCAATTTTTTCAATAATTTCTTGAGTGGTTGAAAGATTAACTCTTAAATAATTATTGATTTTTTGTCCTGATATATTTTCAATTGCTGATTTTATTATTGATAAATTATTCATATCCATTTGGTATAGTGAATTTAATTTAGTGGAGTATTGTTTTCCAGGAATTTTTACCCACAGGTCTCGGGGGAAAGATATGAGTGATGAGGTTTTATGTTTTTTGTCTAAAGACGCTAGTATAATTGTGTCTGTTAAATTTGGCGCGCTATTGCCTGGTCCAGCAATCCCTAGAATTAGTATATTTTGAACATCGTTATCAGACACAGTGTCATTTATTGATTGAGTTGTTATGACGCTGGCTGATAGAGTAGACAGTACTCCAGAAATAGACCAATTCATTCCTGCTTGACTAAAAACCCTGGTCGTATTTAATAATTTACCCGTAGTAAAAACAATCGCTACAATAAGTAAGCCATTGGCAATATATAGTAAAAATTGCTTAAATCTGTAGTTCATAACGTTATTATAGCATACAAAATCTGCTATTTGCTTTTTTGTAAAAGTTATGCTATATTGTTCATGTTATGGAGAGGGAACATTTCAGTTTTTTGGAGCTCTTAAAAGTCGCCTTAATATCTTTGGCGATCGTTTTGCCAATAAGGTATTTTTTGATGCAGCCTTTTTTTGTAAAGGGGGCGTCTATGGAACCAAATTATGAAGATGGCCAATATTTAATAATCGATGAAATCAGTTGGAGATTTAGAGAGCCAAAAAGAGGAGAAGTTACTGTTTTTAAATATTCAAAAGATACTAGCCAGTATTATATAAAAAGAATAATAGGGTTGCCAAATGAAACAATTAAAATAGAGAATAATCAAGTTTCTGTCCTGATGGTTGGCACGTCATCGTTTGAAAAGTTAGAGGAAAAATATTTGGATTCTACGCAGATTACTGAAGGAGATGTAACAGTTAAATTAGCGGATGACGAATATTTTGTGATGGGGGATAATCGTTTAGCAAGTTATGATTCAAGAAGATTTGGGCCAGTTCAAAGAAGTTATTTCGTAGGAAGAGCTTGGATCCGGGCGTGGCCGTTTGGCGCAGCCGTTTTATTGCCATCAGTACAATATTCATTAAATAAATAATTATGGCTTCAAAAAGTTTTCAATCACCAAAAGGTATGCCTGATATCTTGCCACAAGATCAGGCGTATTGGGAAAAAGTAAGAAAAATTGTAAAAGATCTTTCTGGCATTTACGGTTTTTCAAGAATAGATACACCAATTGTAGAAGATACAGCGCTTTTTGAGCGTGGCACAGGAGAAGCGACCGAGGTTGTTTCAAAACAAATGTATTCTTTTAAGACTAAAGGTGGATATAATTTAACATTAAGACCAGAGGGGACGCCTTCTATTGCTCGTGCTTATATTCAGCATGGCATGATTAATCTCCCGCATCCGTTGAAGCTTTATTATATAGGGCCATTTTTTCGTCATGAACAGCCACAGAGTGGACGATTTAGACAATTTCACCAATTTGGATTTGAAATTATTGGTGAAAAAAGTCCAGTGCTTGATGCACAAATAATTCAAATATTTTTAACAATCTGTGAGAATTTGGGATTAAAAAACTTATCAATTCATTTAAATAGTATCGGTTGTCCATCTTGTCGTCCGGAGTATAGAAAGGTGCTTAAAGATTGGTTGGGAGCTAAATCAAAAAAACTTTGTTTGGATTGTCGGGTTCGTATTAAAAAAAATCCTTTGAGAGTTCTAGATTGTAAAGACGAAAAATGTAAGCAGATGATTAACGGAGCACCAAATATTATTGATTATTTGTGTTCTGATTGTAAAACACATTTTAAGAAATTACTTGAGTTTTTAGATGAATTGGAAATACCTTATTTTATAAGTCCATTTTTAGTTCGTGGACTTGATTATTACACTAAAACAGTCTTTGAAGTTTTTTCAGACGCAGGAGAAGAAGATCCTGTTGCCTTAGGTGGTGGCGGACGCTACGATGTTTTAATAAGCGATTTAGGGGGAAAAGATACTTCAGCGGTTGGGGCAGCGTTTGGTATAGAGAGACTTGTTAATTTAATGAAAAAGCAACAAGTGAAACTAAGCCAACGGCCAGCTCCTAAGGTTTTTCTGGTACATCTGGGTGACTTAGGGAAAGTAAAAAGTTTGAAATTATTTAATGATTTGTATCGAGCGGGAATAATCGCTGGTGAAGCATTCGGTAAAGATAGTATTAAATCACAGTTTAAGATTGCCGATAGAATAGGGGCTAAGTTTAGTTTAATTTTAGGGCAACAAGAAGCTTTGGATAACGCAGTAATTTTACGTGATATGGAATCAGGTGTACAAGAAGTTATTCCTTTGCCGAATATTGCGGTTGAAGTTAAGAAACGATTACGAAAAGTAGTGATTAAAAAATAATGGAAGATTGTCTTTTCTGTAAAATAGTTAATAAAAAGGTAGCATCAGATATTGTTCTTGAAGATGATAGCATTATTATTTTTAAAGATATTAATCCCAAGGCTGATGTCCATTTATTAATTGTCCTTAAAAAACATATTGAATCGGTTGAGCATTTAGTTGAGGAAGACAAAGAATTAATTTCACAAATGATTTTTGCTGCACAAAAAATAGCTCGCCAAATCGGTGTGGCAAAAAATGGTTATAAATTGCAATTTAATGTAGGTCGAGATGGCGGGCAAATTATAGATCACATACATTTGCATTTGATTGCAAATGTAAAATGAAAAGGAGGTGTTTTTATGGCAATAGAAGTTAAACGAAAAGAAAGAGAGACAACCGGTAGTTTGTTAAGACGCTTTTCACAACGAATGAAGCAAAGCGGTGTTTTGCATAAGGCAAGAAAAGGTAGGTTTTACATTAAACCAAAAACTAAACGACAAGAACGCTTAGGTGCAAAACGACGTCAACAGTTAATTGGGTTGCGAGAGGAATTAGTTAAAAGTGGACAACTCCAAGAAGGCGAATTAATACCAAAAGATAAAATTAAAGCTTATGAGCTCAAATCTTCAAAATCAAATTAAGCAAGATATTAAAGCGGCGTTAATTAGTAAAGATGCTAAAAAGGCGGGAGTTTTAAGGATGCTCCAGTCATCGATAAAAAATGCAGAAATTAGTAAAAGACTCAAATTGGTGAAAAGTAATGCAGAGGGCGATGTAGAGCAGGCATCTTTATTAAGTGAAGAAGAAACGTTGGCTGTGATTAAAGCGGAGACAAAAAAGATGAAAGACTCTATTTCTCAATTTACCGATGGAGGCAGAAATGATTTAGCTGAACAAACGAAGGAAGAATTAGCGATGCTTAGTAATTATTTGCCAGCCGAAATGTCAGAATACGAAGTAAGAAAAATTATTAAAGAAGAGTTATTCAATGGACAATTTACTACGAAAGATATGGGGCGCGCTATAGGCGCTTGTATGGGGAAATTGAAAGGGCAAGCCGACGGTGGAGTTGTAAGTAAAATTGTTAAAGAGGAATTGGGTGCGTAAAATGATTGTTGTCTCCGATAAAAATTGCAAGCAAGGGAAAAAACCGTTGGAATTATTGGCGAAGAAAGTATCTGACTTGTTGAATATCGAAGAAGAAATTAGTGTAGTTTTAGTGGACGGAAAGTACATGAAAAAAATCAATGGTCAATATCGCGACAAAAATATCGCAACCGACGTATTGGCGTTTGAGGACTTAGATGAAATATTTATTTGTCCGCAAGTTGTTGAAAAAAATGCTAAAGAAAATAGTATAACTTTTAACGAAGAATTGACCAGAGTTTTTATTCATGGTATTTTTCATTTAAAGGGTTATGACCATGAATTAGTGGACAAGGAAGCCGAAGAAATGAAACGTGTAGAAAATAATCTGCTTAAAAATTTATAAAATTCTAAATTAAGATGGCTAGGGAAAATTTAGTGGCAGGGCTAGATATTGGTACGCAC
>PFDW01000042.1:15582-17117 GCA_002793835.1 Candidatus Portnoybacteria bacterium CG10_big_fil_rev_8_21_14_0_10_36_7
GTATCAAAAAATATTCGTATCGCAATTGATATGGCCGAAAGAAGTTGTGGCCAAGACATAAGAGAAGTCTATTTAAATTTTGGCGCAAATCATATTACCTGTAAAAACTCTCGTGGCGTGATTGCTGTTTCTAGTCCTGATGGTGAAGTCACGGAAGGAGATGTTGCTCGTGCGGTTACTGCTGCTCGGGCTATTTCTTTGCCTCAAAATAGGGAAATTGTACATATTATTCCAAGATTATTTTATTTAGATGGACAAGATGGGATTAAAGATCCAAGAGGTATGAATGGAGTTAGATTGGAAGTTGATTCTTTGGTAATAGAAGCAGGCTCACCGTTTATAAAAACTTTGTATAAAGCAGTAGATGAAGCGGATTTAGAAGTAAGAGCGCTAACTCTTTCTTCTTTGGCTGCAGCTGAAGCAGTTTTATCAAAAAGACAAAAAGAGTTAGGAGTTTTATTACTAGATATTGGCGGAGGAACAACTAGCCTTGCGGTTATTGAAGAAGGAAGTGTTATTCATATAGCAAATCTACCGATTGGTGGTGGGCATATTACAAATGATATCGCGATTGGTTTACGAACTTCAGTTGATATTGCCGAAAAAATAAAAATAGAGTATGGCTCCGTATCAAGCGATTCAGTGAGCAAAAAAAACAATATTAATTTGTCCACCATCGGCGAAGGCGCAGAAGATTTAGTTGTTTCACGAAAGCAAGTTGTGGAAATAATTGAAGCAAGAGTGGAAGAAATTTTAAGTATGGTGCAAAAAGAATTGAAAAAAATTGATCGGCAAGGGCTATTACCAGCCGGAGTTGTTTTAATTGGCGGATCAGTAAAATTACCTGGTATGATTCAGTTAGTAAAAAAAGAACTTGGGCTACCGACGCAAATTGGATATCCAAATGAAGTTGATGGGATAATGGATCAGGTTAGTGACCCAGAATTAGCAACAGCGGTAGGCTTAGCAGTCTGGGGAGCCGCACAAGATGGCGGTGGTGGAAATTCAATAATTAATATTGGAAAAGATACCATAACAGATGCGGTAGATAAGACTATAAAGTGGGTCAAGAATTTTTTACCGTAAATTAAAAATTAATTTGTAGCAAGAGGCAGGTCTTGCAAATTTTTTAGGAGGGGTATATATTAAGGTATCCCGCAGTTAGTGATTTATACTAAGAATTATGTAATTGTTAGCGTAAATTATTAAATGTTGTATAAAATATGGCACAAGTAAAACCAGACATAGAAACATTTGCAAAAATTAAGGTTGTTGGCGTTGGAGGCGGAGGAGGGAACGCCGTATCTAGAATGGTAACTGCTAAAATTCATGGCGTTGATTTTGTGGCAATAAATGCTGATGCGCAAGATTTGCACCAATGTTTAGCACCTCATAAACTTTTAATTGGAAAAAATTTAACAAGAGGATTAGGAGCGGGAATGAATCCCGATATTGGTCGCCAAGCTGCAGAAGAAAATCGTGACGAAATTCATGAAGCAGTTAAGGGTGCGGATTTAGTTTTCGTAACATGTGGT
>PFDW01000074.1:0-12346 GCA_002793835.1 Candidatus Portnoybacteria bacterium CG10_big_fil_rev_8_21_14_0_10_36_7
TGGTATAAAAATTAGTCAAAAAGTAAAAAAGGGAGATTTGGTGTATAAAACTTAAACATAAGTTAGTTGATGAATAAAAAATATTGGTTGGCGATTGCCACCATGGCAGGGACAATTATTGGCGTTGGGATGTTTGGTTTACCATACGTTAGCGCGCAGTCAGGATTATCCATTGGGATAATCTATTTGGTGTTGTTAACTTGTTTAACAGCAATTTTTCACTTATCTTATGGAGAAATTGTTTTAAGAACCAAAGAGGAATTTAGATTTGTTGGCTATGGAGGCTGGTATTTAGGCGCGTTTGCAAAAAAAATTCTTACTTTATCTACCATTGGTGGGCTTATAGGTGGACAAATTGCGTATATAATTGTTGGTGGAATTTTTTTAAATGAAATATTCATTTCATTGGGGTACGGTTTATTTTTTTGGCAAATCGTTAATTTCGTGATTGCCTCCTTGATTGTCTTTTTTGGCTTAAGAATAGTGTCGCGTGTAGAACTTTGGATGAGTGGATTTTTGGTTCTAGTAATTGTTTTTGTATTTTTTTCCGGTTTACCATATATTGATATAGGAAATTTTACTTCGCTTAATATGTCTAATATATTTTTGCCTTATGGTGTCGTTTTGTTTTCTTTGTTTGGTGGCGTGGCTGTGCCAGAAGTCGTTAGATTGCTTAAGGGGCGTGATGGCGAGATAAAGGACGCAATACTTTGGGGTACATTTATTCCAGGGATATTATATATTCTTTTTGTTATCACGGTGCTAGGAATAGTTGGGGCGAGTGTTACGAGTGAGCCTGTAAGTGACCTCGTTCCTTATTTGGGTAGAGTCATTACTTTCGGTGGATTTATTTTTGGTTTTATTGCTTGTTTTACTTCATATATTTCTTTTGGAGAGGGACTTAAGAAAATTTTTCAGTTAGATTTAGATATAAATAAAATTTTGTCTTGGGCTATGTCTATGGTTGTACCGTTCTTATTTTTTTTAAGCCTCCAGGACGAAAGTTTTATTAACATTATTGGTCTTGTTGGGGCAGTCTTTGGAGGAATAAATAGCGCAGCACTTATGATGATTCTTCAAAAAGCAAAAATAAAAGGTGATAGATCACCCGAATATTCCTTGAGATTACCCATACTCGCTGGTGCGATTATAACTTTTTTAATGCTTTTGGGAGTGGTTTTGCAGATAATTTATTGGCAGATTTAATTTATGCAGAAAATTGAACGAATATTGTTTTATTTATTAATTTTTTTTCTGCCTTTTGGTACGCGCATGGTACTAAAAAGCTGGGGAGGCGAGTTTAACGAATGGAACTCGGCTTTTTTTTATTTAAATGATGTTTTTCTTTTGGCAACGGTTTTTTTGTGGGCGTTAAGAGTCAGGGGAAAAATATTGGAGTTTGATATAGTTAATGTTGTATTGCTATTTTTTTTGTTATGGAATCTTTTATCAATTATCGTTTCGGAAAATTATGGAATTTCAATATATCGATTGATTAAATTTTTTGAACTCACAGTTTTCTTTTGGTATGTGAGGGGAAATATTTATCAGTATTATAAGACAAGTAAATTAGAAAAAATTATATGGATTATTATTGCTAGTGGACTAGTACAGGTTGTTGTCGCTGGGTGGCAATTTATTAATCAGAGAGCGATTGGGCTCATTGTATTAGATGAGTCACCAATCGCTCCAGACGTTGCTGGTGTGGCTAAATTAGCCGAGGAAGGAGTAAAGATTGTTAGGAGTTATGGGCTTTTGCCACACCCAAATATTTTAGGAGCCTTTTTGTTATTAGGAGTGGCCCTATGTTTGATACTAGTTTTTATTTATAAACGATCTAATTTTCTAAATAATATTTTGCCATTGGTTTCGTTGGCAATATTGATGTTAGGAATATTTTTTAGTTTTTCGCGTTATATAATTTTGTCTCTATTATTAATGTTAATTATGCTAATAATTTTGCCAAACATCAGTTTAGCGACAAAAGGATGGAACAAAGTTAAGGTAATTAGTATTTATTTATTTGCCTTTTTATCATTTGGGCTAGTTTTTAAGACAGAGCTATTTAGTAGATTTACGACTATTAATCAGGGATATGGTTTGTCTTCACGCATTCTTTACAATCAAGTAGCTGAACAATTAATTTTAGCTCATCCACTTCTTGGTGTTGGCGTGGGTAATTATGTGTGGACGGTTAGAAACTCTATGCAGTACGCATGGCAAGTACAGCCGGTGCATAATATTTTTTTATTAATAGCGTCCGAAGGTGGAGTTATAGCGGGAATATTATTTATTGGTTTATTGTATTTGATTTTATCTAGGGGCCTGCGCTATGTAATTAAGACGAAAGAAGAAGGCACTTTTAAGTTATTTAATATTATTATTTTTGTGACTGTCATTTTAATAACAGGTGGTTTGTTTGATCATTATATTTGGACAATTTGGCAGGGGCAATTAATGCTGTGGCTTTGTTTAGGAATTATTTCAGCTTCGACAGAAGAGCGAGCTGAGGTATGAATTTGACTTTCATTTATATCCGTGTTATATTGTTAAAACAATTAAGATTGTTCTTTTTAACTTTAAAATAAAACAGAGGAGGTAATTGTGGGTAGACATTTTGTGTCATTTAACGAATTGAGTCGCGCGAAAGTTTTAGCGACTCTGTATAATGCAGCTGGGTCAAACAGACTGATCTACAAGTATTACGGTGACGAGCCTATGACGGAAGCTGAGGCTGAGAAGTATTTGGCTGGTAGCAATAACCAATTTATTGATTATATTAATGGCCGATTAATCAGGGTTTCATTTCGTGGTAATAAGATTATGTCGGTGTACGGGTATATGAAGATCAGTAAGGTGATTAAGGAATTGCGTCAGTCGGGGGATGTAAACTCTCCTGTTATAAAGAGTATGAGTAGGAGGGCAAAAGTGGCTTTGGCTAACAAAAAGAAAAGGACTGATGAAATGGCGGAATTAATAAAGTCCATAAATATGGATTTTATTAAAGCGTAATGTTTTGGGCTCGTTGAGTAATCAACGAGCCTTTTTTAATTTATTTTGTTATAATTGATTGCATGAAATTTATATCTGATTTACATATCCATTCAAAATATTCTCGGGCCACTTCCAAGGATATGGACCTCGAACATCTCAATAAGTGGGCGCAAATAAAAGGCATACAAGTAATGGGGACAGGGGATCTCACCCACCCACAATGGTTTAAAGAGCTTAAACAAAATCTCGCGCCAGCCGAAGATGGCCTTTTTATATTAAAGAAGCAATCAACGAAGTTAAAAAATGATCCAGGAATTTTTTTATCAAAGGATAGGTCAAGACCAACTAGATTCTTATTAAGCGGGGAAATTTCATGCATTTATTCAAAAAAGGGAAAAACTCATCGTGTCCATCTATTGGTTTATGCTCCATATTTTGAGGCAGTAGAAAAAATTAATGCCCGATTAAATATCTTAGGAAATGTAAAAAGTGATGGGCGTCCTATTCTTGGGTTGGACGCTAAAGAATTAGCGAAGATTATTTTTGCTTTGTGTGCCGAGTGCGTGATTGTTCCTGCTCACATTTGGACGCCGTGGTTTTCTGTGTTCGGATCTATGTCTGGCTTTGATTCTTTGACTGATTGCTTCGAAGAGTATGCTAAATACATTTTTGCAATTGAAACTGGATTATCGTCTGATCCTTCAATGAACTGGAGGTTGTCGGCTTTAGATAATATTTCTTTTATATCTAATTCTGATTCCCATGGGCTTACCAGAATTGGCAGAGAAGCCAATGTATTTAATACGGAATTAAGTTATCGTGGTATTTTTCGAGCTATCCAGCAGAAAAAACCGGAAAACTTTTTGGAAACAATCGAATTTTTTCCAGAAGAAGGCAAGTATCATTACGACGGTCATTTAAAATGTAAAGTTAGGATGTCTCCAGATGAAACAATAAAGAATAATGGTAAATGCCCAAAGTGTGGCAGGCAAGTAACAGTTGGTGTTATGAGTCGTGTAAGTGTCTTAGCTGATAGACAAGAAGGTGACAGTCCTAAAAATACTATCCCTTTTAGGCGAGCTATGCCACTAGATGAAATTATAGCTGCTGGAGTTGGTCTTATTTCGGTTGGAGCGAAGGCCGTAAAAAAAGAGTATAAAAATTTAGTTGAAAACATTGGGTGTGAGTTGGACATTTTGCTTGAGATTCCCTTGGGTGATCTCGCTAAATCTACTTTACCAGAAATTGCAGAGGGTATAAAAAGAATGAGAAATGGAGAAATTACAGTTGAGCCTGGATATGACGGAGAATACGGGCATATAAAAATATTCAAAAAAGGAGAGCGAGAAAAGGTTTCTAGTCAAAATAGACTAATTTAAGATCCCTTGCTTTTTATGCTCTGACGTGATATAGTATATATACGAGTTTTGTAGTTTCTAAGTTAAGTCGTTCGCTATTGAGGGCGTAAGTTAGAAGCGAAGAAATTCCCCAAACATGGGAAGAAAGAGAGGTGACAACTTATGACCTTCAATAATAATTTTGCAGCCCGGCCAATGGTGCAGGGTAATTGGTCTTGCGCACAATGCGGCAAGGAAATTACCGAATTACCATTCGAGCCTAGAGACAATTCTAACGTTTTGTGTAACGATTGCCATCGTGCTAAGCATCAATCATTCGGCGGTAACAATAACCGACGTGGTGGATTCGGCGGCAGCAGAGGCGGTAATTTTGAACGCAAAATGCATCAAGGAAACTGGAAGTGCGCTTCTTGTGGTACAGATATAACGGAATTACCATTCCAACCAAAAGACGAGAGTAACTTAAAGTGTCGAGATTGTTTTAAAAAAGATAGAATATAATATTTCTGTGTTTTTGTAAAAACCCCCTAACGGGGGTTTTTACTTTGCTTAATAGTTTGCGAAAATATCCCACACATGGTATAAAAATTACACTATGGATAAAAATAAAAAAGTTAGATGTTTGCTTTTGCTATCTGGTGGACTTGATTCAACGCTAGCGGTAAAACTTTTGATTAATCAGGGGATAGAGGTGTCGCCGATAAATTTTGCGACTAGTTTTTGTGGCCCTAAAAAAGCTAGAGTATCTGCTTTGCATCTTGGTTTAGCTTTAAGAGAAATAAATATAAAAAATGAATTCGTAGATATTTTGAAAAAACCAAAACATGGATATGGTGCAGGAATGAATCCGTGCATAGATTGTCATGGAATAATGCTTAAAAAAGCAAAACAAGTTATGGATGAAGAGGGCTTTGATTTTGTGGCAACGGGCGAAGTACTTAATGAAAGGCCCATGTCTCAAAATAAACGATCTTTAAAAATTGTAGAAAAAGATGCAGGTCTTGAGGGGTATTTATTGAGACCTTTATCCGCTCAGGTGTTAGAGCCAACTATTCCAGAATTAGACGGTAGAGTTGATAGAGAAAAGTTGTTAAATATATCAGGTAGAAATAGAAAAATTCAGATAGCTTTGGCAGAAAAATTTGGTATTAAAGATTACCCAACCCCAGCTGGTGGGTGCGCATTAACTCAAGAAGACTTTGCTAAACGAGTCAGTGAATTATTCAAGAATCAGTCGTCTTGTACGCTAGAGGATGTGGAGCTTCTTAAGGTGGGCAGACAGATTTGGCAAGACGGTGTTCGTATGGTTGTTGGGAGAAATGAAGTCGATAACGAAAGGATAAAAAGGTTAGTTGAACCAAATGATATTATTTTAGAACCAATTAATATCTCTGGGCCAACCATGTTGTTACGCGCGCGGGAAATTACCGAATCAAATATTGAGCAGGCTTTAAAAATTGAAGTAAAATATATTAAATCAGTTGGGGAGAGAGACAAAATATTATTTACATGTATTAGAAACGGCGTTAAGGAGACAATAGAGTTTATTAAATGATTTTATCATAAAAGTGCTTGTGAAGTTTTGTGGCTAAGAGTAATATTAATAATAATTAGTTTTTTTACAAGGGGGTGAGTTTATGAAAAAAAATATGTGGTTGTTTGCCGTTCTATTTTTGTTTTATCGAGGGGTGCCTGCGTTTTCTTGGGATACTAATAGCCAAAAGGTTGGTAGCGAAAATATATATATCTTGAGCGGTCAGCGTTCTTTGCCGATAACCTATCTGTATTTTTCGGAAACTTTAGTGATTGAGCTAAGGAAGAGTTGCCAAGCTTTACGCAACAAGACTTGCCAGAGGAGAGCAAGTTCGATTTAATCGGTAAAAACTTTTTTTCTAAACATGTCAATAGATTAAATCAAGATAATTACAACGCAGATCCTAGAGATATTCAATGGATTCAATTTTCAAGAGTACCTGGTTACATCAAGGATCCTTTCTATAATACAGGGCAAAAATTTATTGAATAATTCCCAGTGTATCAAATGACGCAGGATTGGCTTAAAAAGTTTTCAATTGATTGTGCCTTGGGATTCAACGTAGAGGATACAATTGAAAACAGGGACCCAGTATTACAAACGGCTGTCGAGATTAGTAATAAAAAAGAAAAGGCCTTTGTTAAAATGGGTAGTATTGGTTTTCGTTTTGATCCTAATAGGGCCTTGTCTGTTAGTCGGTGGCAAGGATGTTTTTATGGACAACTGGAGACATCTCTTCTAGACGTGGAGTTCAAAAACAACTGGTATCTTGATCGAGCCAGTTTTGAGTTGGAGATTACGTCAAAGCGTTTTTTCAATGATAAGATAGTGTTGTTATTGAATCTGGAAAACTCAATATTTGGTGCTGGATCGTCTGGTAGCTATTGCAAGTCATCTCTCAAAATAACATATTTTTGTAAATCATTTAATGTGGAGGCTGAGCAAAGATATAATGATTCTCAAAAAGACAGTAGCACGCTAGTGTTACTTAAAAAAATATTTTGATCTATAAAGATCCGTTATTAATGAATATAACAGCTCTTAATATTTTAGTTTGCGATTTCACCTTATATCTAATAAGCTAAGTCTATATGGCAAATTTAGAATTGGCAAAAATTTTATATCGGATGGCAGAGTATATGAATAATATAAAATTTAAACCCCGTGCTTATGAAAAAGTAGCTCAGGTAATAGAAGCGATACCGGATGACATTGCGAGTATATATCAGAAAAAAGGGAGAAAAGCGATACTTGATATTGAGGGTGTGGGTGAGGGTATTGCCGATAAGATTGAGGAATTTATTACAACCGGAAAAATAATTGAATATGAGAAATTAAAAAAAGAATGTCCAGTAGACTTGGATTCTTTAACATCCGTTGAGGGGCTGGGGCCTAAAAAAATAAAAATTCTCTATGAAGAGTTAGGTATAAAAAATTTAGTGGATTTAGAAAAATTAGTGAGAAGTAGGGAGATAAGTAAACTGGAACATTTCGGTGTTAAATCAGAGGAAAATATTTTACGCGGAATTGAATTCCAAAAAAAAGGTCATGGCCGTATCTTGTTGTTGGATGCTATGTTATTGTCGAACCTATTCGAAAGTAGACTGTCAAATATAGACGGCGTTTCTCGAGCTATGACGGTAGGCTATATAAGGCGACGAAAAGATACAGTTGGTGATATTGATATTTTAGTTATAGCTAAGAATGCTAAGGTTGTTATGACATATTTTACAACAATGTCAGAGGTGCACGAAATTTTAGCCATAGGTGAAACCAAAGCATCAGTTAAATTAAAAAATGGTATTGACGCAGACATTCGAATTATAAAATCTAAAAGTTTTGGTTCAGCTTTACAATATTTTACAGGCTCTAAAGACCACAACGTGGAGCTTCGAAAAATTGCACAAGACAAAGGTTTCAAATTAAATGAGTATGGTTTATGGCAGGAAAAAAAATAATTTCTGGGGGAGAAGAGAAAAGCATATATGAAGCTTTATCTATGGATTATATAGAGCCGGAACCTAGAGAGATGAGAGGGGAAATAGATTGTGCCCAAAAACACAATTTGCCAAATTTGGTGGATATACAAGATATCAGAGATGATTTGCAAATGCATTCGGTCTGGTCCGATGGTACGTGTTCAATTAAAGAGCTAGCAAAACAGGCAATGTGTTTAGGTCATGAATATATTGCGATTACTGATCACATCGGGCATTTGGTAATTGCTGGTGCATTAAATGAAAAAGAAATTAAAAAACAGTGGGAGGAGATTGATAAATTAAATAATCTGTTTGGTGGATCTATAAAGATACTTAAGGGCGGGGAAGTGGATATAAATGCGGATGGATCAATGGCCTGTTCTGATGAAATTTTGTCTCAATTTGATATTGTCCTGGGGTCACTTCATTCTCAATTTAAAATGCCAAAAGATGAGATGACGAAAAGGGTCGTAAGAGCAATGCAAAATGTCCATGTTGATGTTATAGCGCATCCAACTACCCGAGTTATTGGCAGGCGTGATGAAGTAGCGTTTGATTGGGAAACGATCTTTAAAATAGCTAAGAAGACAAAAACAATCCTAGAAATTAATGCCAACCCAGATAGGGCTGATTTGAGTGATGTTAATGCTTTAAGAGCAATCAATGAAGGCGTTATGCTTTCTTTGGGCACAGATGCTCACAGGAAGGAGCAATTACAAAATATACAATTTGGGGTATATCAGGCTCGGCGGGCTTGGGCGACCAAAGGCAGCATTGCCAACACTCTTGGTTTAGATAATTTATTAAAACAATTGCGTCAATAAGAGAAGAGTAGTAATATTTAATTGCTAAAATGAAATTTAAACAATTAATCTATTTGTATGCACCACCAGTTTTACTGATGATACTAATTTATTATTTATCATTGCAATCGTCTTTTCCTGTGGTTAATGATCAGAATTTAAGCTATTGGACTGATTTTGTTTTAAAAAAGATTGCCCATATGTTTGTATATGGACTGTTAATGTTTTTTTGGTTTAGGGCTTTAAATGATAAACTGTCAGTTAAGGAGGCACTTATCTTGGCATTGGTTATTGTAGTGATATATGCAGTTTCCGATGAGCTTCATCAAACATTTGTTCCCGAGCGAGAAGGAACCATTAGAGATGTTTTGATTGATTCGGTATCTGCTCTAATCGTTGGTTGGTCTATTTTTTCTAAACAAAAAAACGCCTCTATTTGAGACGTTTTTTTAAGGATTACTTTTTTACTGCTGCAACAATTTCGTTAAATATTGTTGGGTGATTTTTAGCTAGTTGAGCCAAGACTTTTCTGTCAATAACTATTTTCGCCTTTTTCATCTGGTTTATGAAAACGCTGTATTTCATATTTTGTGCTCGTAATAGTGCATTAATCTTAATGTTCCATAGTGATCTCATAACTCGTTTTTTCTTTTTTCGGTCACTATAGGCTCTACTTTGAGCATGCATTAATGCATCTTTCGCTAGACGAAATTTAGATTTTCGTCCCCAACGATAACCTTTGGCCTGACTGATTACATTTTTGCGCCTTTTTTTTGAGGCGACGGATCGTTTTATTCTCATAGAATTTATTTAGATGTATAAGGAATCATTTTTCGTAAGTTTTCATGGTCAGTCGAAGCAACTTCTTTGGTTTGCCTTTTCCGTCGTGTTACGTTGCCACTTTCTTTGACATTAAAATGGTTAACGCACGAAGGACGTCTAACAAATTTACCAGTTGAGGTAACCTTTAATCTTTTTTGGACCGATCGATTATTTTTTATTTTCATTGTTTTTTTACTATATACATTGATAGGCCATATCGTTGGTTTTCTGGTTGCTTCTCAACAACGTATTCTAAGTTAAGCATTTTTAAAAATTCTTCAATTTTTTCTTTTGCAAAGCCTTTAAGGGCCTTCTCTCTCCCGCGGAGTGCCATATCAATTTTAAGTCGGTGGCCTTCATTTAAAAATTTTTCTGCTTGTTTCGCTCTGGTTTCCATATCGTGTCCAGAAATCCTTGGTGTCAGTCTAACGCTTTTGATTTCTATAACCGTGCGTTTACTTTTGTTTTGTTTCTCTTCTTTCTGTAATTGATAAACATATTTTCCAAAATCTAGTATTTTGCATACGGGGGGAGTGGCTCTATCGGCTACTTCTACTAAATCAAGCCCTCGTTCTTTAGCGATTTGGAGGGCTTGCGAAGTATTCACTACGCCCATTTGCTGACCGTTTTCGTTTATCAACCGAACTTTCGGCACTCTTATTTGATTGTTGGATCTTGGTATTTTAATGTTTTTATATTTTGTAAACTTTTAAATTGTGGAGATGGCGAGAGTTGAACTCGCGTCCAAAAAGTTGTGTTAAATAAAATCTACAAGCATATCGGACTTGTTTTTTTCGGTTTGAAAATATTAAGTCCGCGAAATCATTCAAACCAAAGCTTTTTAATATTTCGATTGACTGTCAAAAGCAAGCGTCAACCCAAGCCTAATAATAACACCGGTTGTTCATCTATTAGACATCGATGAGCCGATGGCTAAAGCGATTATTACGCTAAAGCTAAAGCTGGTGCAGCAAATGCTGTCCTTAGCTTTGAAAATAAGTTGGCATTTATTGGTGCCTTTGAAGTTTATTGAGATTCACTCAGCTTGCATTTATTTAATGTGCTTTTTGTCGAGGCCTTTCATCCCCGCCCGCAACGCTTCGCAAACGAGCTTGCTCGCGTAGCGATGCGGGCGGTCCCGCTTGTATCTCTACGCAAAGCACTATGGGCGAGGTCTCTTTAGAGACTAAAGAGAGGGAATGTCGCTTAATCTATTTTTTAAATATTTTCTGTCAAATCCAGTTTTCAGCGATTTTTTGTCGATATCGCTAACCCAGAATTATGCTCTTATAGTCTGCGCCTTAAATTGTTTGTATACCCAACATATAGCTGTCCATCTTTTATGCTTTTAAGTACATAAATAAAGTACATGTTTTCATTCCTTTATCCTAAGTGCTCTAGCAATATTGCGTTGAGCGTCTTTGCGGGCGAGTACTTGGCGCTTGTCAAATTTCTTCTTGGATCTAGCCAAGCCTATTTCAAGCTTGATTAATCCTCTAGTAGAGTATACACGAATTGGGATTAAAGTCAATCTTTCTTCCTTGAATTTACCTAGTAAATAATCGATTTCTTGGCGTTTAAGTAGCAATTTACGAGTTTGCTCTGGGTCATACCCCGGTAATGGGCCAGCATTTTTATAAGGGGAGATATGAGCATTAAGCAACCATGCTTCGTTACGCTGAATAATGACATAAGCACCTTTTAGGCTCATTTGCCCTGTTTTGACCGATTTTACTTCTTGTCCGCTCAATACTAAACCAGCCTCGATTTTTTTAAGGATTTTGTAGTCGAATATAGCCAGTTTATTGTATGCATATTCTGGCATTATTTAAAATTAGCATAAAATTTGGCATTTGACTAATCATTGTTTCTGCATTGTCATATTTTATTACATTATAAAATTAAGATAATTAGTAATAGGTTTTGCATCTAAGAAGTAAAATTTAATAGTTGACAAAATTATATGTATAAAATATTGCTTTATTTATTAAACAATTTATAATAAAAGTTAAACAAAGTTATTTAACAAATAATAATAAGGAAATTAAAATAATTTTCAAAAGGTGGAAAATGTGTTTGGCATGTGCCGTGTGTAGTTTATTTGTTATTTATCTTGCATATTTTTCGGCTAAGTTCCTTTTATTCCTTATAGTCGGTGGATTGGTGTTAGCATTTTTTTTAATGATTGCGAATATAGCCATAGACGTTATGGTGCTGTATTTGGTGTTAATCGTTATTTTCAGTTTTGAGGTACTTTTTGAGATAATGGCTAGTTAAAATTCCTCTAGCCCCAGTACCTACTGGGGCTTTTTATTTTCATTTTTTGCGTTATAATAGACACAATGATTAGAGATGAAATAAAAAAACTTATTGCCAGCGCCACTTACACAGACAAGGCTGATGTGGTTTTAGAGCACCATGATGATAAGGTTTTTGGAGATTATTCTTCTAATATAGCGATGCGTTTGGCGAGAGAGCAGAAGAAAAAGCCAATGGAAATCGCTGAAAATATAAAAAAAACAATTGTGGAGCTAAAAGTTGATTATATTGAAAAAATAGAAGTAGCTAATCCTGGGTATATAAACTTTTATTTATCTAAGGAATGTTTGCAGGGTCAGATTATTAAAATAATTGAGGAGAAAGAAAAATTCGGAGAATTATACGAAAAGAAGGAAAAAATTATGGTTGAGTATTCTCAGCCGAATACGCATAAAGAGTTTCATATAGGCCACTTGAGAAATGTTTTTATTGGTTCAGCGTTGGTGGAGGTGCTTCGTAAGGCAAAGTATGATGTCGTTTCCGCTAATTATATTGGAGATACTGGATCACATATTGCTAAATGTTTGTGGGGTATTG
>PFDW01000074.1:12367-24641 GCA_002793835.1 Candidatus Portnoybacteria bacterium CG10_big_fil_rev_8_21_14_0_10_36_7
GTTTAAAAAGATTTACGAATTGCTAGGCATACAGTTTGATGTTTATTTTTTTGAAAGTGAAGAAGAGGTGGCCGGAAAAAAAATGGTAGCGGATTTACTTGCCAAAAAAGTTGCTGAGCGTAGTCAAGAGGCGATTGTAGTAAATTTAGAACAATATGATCTCGGTGTTTTAGTTTTGGTTCGTAAAGATGGAAGCGCTTTGTATGGGCTTAAAGATATTCCATTGGCAGTCAAAAAATTTAAAGAATTTAATATTGATACAAGTATTTATATTATAGATATTCGTCAAAATCTTTATCTCAATCAATTATTTAAAATTTTAGAGTTGTATGGCCTTAGGGAGAAAATGGTTCATATTGGTTATGAGGTGGTTACCTTAAAGGATGGTGAAAGCATGTCATCAAGAAAGGGGAATATTATTACTGCTAGAGAATTAATTGATGAAATTGATAATAGGGTTAAAAGTAAATTTCCTGATTCACCTGATTCTCTAACCATTGCTTTGGGTGCGCTTAAGTTTTCGATGTTAAGGTATTCAGCAAACAAAAAAATTGAATTTGATATCAATGAATCAATAAAGATAGAGGGAGCGACTGGCCCATATGTGCAATATGCACATGCGCGAATTTGTAGTATATTAGCGAAAGCGCAAAGTTTGAAGTTAGAATGGCAAAGCAAAAATAATTTGTCTTTACTTTCTGGGGAAAGAGAATTAAACTTAATGCGAGAATTAAATAAATTCCCAGAATTAGTAGAGGAGGTTTCTCAAAGTTACGAGGTGCATAAATTGACGTATTTTGCCATAAAATTGGCCGATAAATTTCATTCGTTCTATAATGATTGTCGGGTAATAGATGAATCTAATCTTGAGCTAACCCAATCTCGGTTAGAACTGGCAAAGGCTGTCAAAATCGTCTTAGCGGAAACTTTAAGATTGATTGGCGTATCTGCATTGGAGAAGATGTAGCTCTTTAACTTAAATATGGGAGGCAGAATTATGACCCAAAAAATACTGGACTCGGTTTCTATAAAAAGAATCTTTTTAATTTTTTTGTTTTGTGGTTTGGGTTTTCTGGCAATTATTCCGCTGGCTAGTTATGTAGGTAATTGTCAAGATGTTGCTGGCGCTATCATGTTAGGCATCTCTTGTTTTATTATCTTGCCGATATTGAATGCAGTAAGAAAAGGTTTTGAGAAAACAGAGCAGTTAATTAAAATGTTGGAAAGCGACAATAAACTATTGGAGATGCTCCAAGATAAAAAGGAGCAGGCGGGGGCTTACAGAGATAAATTACACGAGAATTTTTTTGTTAAGTAAAGTGTTACTTAACAAAAAAAAAGGAGTCCGGCTGTAAAAACATTGCCAGAGGATAAATAATGAGCCTCTTAAATCTATCTTGCTCTCAAATAGTCTTCTGTTTTGACTTTAGTCCGTTTTTTAATTAAAATTAGTTCATTATGGTAAACCAATTCTCTTCTAAAAAGATTTTGCCAGAATTAGAGCATGAAGTGCTAGATTTTTGGGATAAAAATGATATTTTTGAGAAATCAATAAAAGCGCGTCAAGGCGCCAAACTATTTAATTTCTATGATGGGCCACCCTTTGCTACTGGTCAGGCTCATTATGGCCACATTTTAGCGACAACAATTAAAGATTCAGTAACTCGTTATAAAACAATGCGTGGTTTTTTGGTCGCGCGACGGGTTGGTTGGGACTGTCATGGTTTGCCGATAGAGAATTTGATAGAGAAAGATTTAAAAATAAAGTCCAAAAAAGTGATAGAAGAAGAAATTGGAATTGAGAAATTTAATGATGCCTGCCGAGCATCTGTTTTTTCTTGCGTAGCTGATTTTTCAACTACATTAAAGCGCGTTGGGCGCTGGGCAAATTACGAAGATTCTTATGCAACAATGGACCCATCGTATACTGAATCTGTGTGGTGGGTTTTTAAACAATTGTGGGACGCTGGATTGGTTTATAAAGATTATAGAGTAAGTGCTTATTGTCCGCGCTGTGGTACAACTATTTCTAATTTTGAAGTTAACCAAGGCTATAAAGAAGCCAATGATCCTTCTATTTTTATAAAGTTTCCAATCTCTGGCAAAACTGATGAATATTTTTTAGTTTGGACAACCACTCCTTGGACACTACCTGCCAATGTGGCGCTTGCAGTTAATGCGAAAATTAAATATGTGAAAGTTGAGATAAATAAAGAAAAATTAATTTTAGCTAAAGAGCGATTAGATGTTCTAGAAGGCGAGTATCGTATTATTGAAGAATTTGAAGGAAAAAAATTACAAGGAGTGCCTTACGATGCTTTTTATAGCTTTATTAAACCAGACAAAAAATCTCATTTTTTGGTGCTAGCCGATTTTGTGTCAGTAGAGGAGGGGACAGGCGTTGTTCATGTTGCACCAGCCTTTGGAGTAGATGACTTAAATGTGAGCAAAGAAAATGATTTATCAGTACTTATGACAATAAACAATGAAGGAAAGTTTTTGCCAGAAATCAAGTCATTGGCTGGTAAGTTTGTAAAAGATGCCGATGGAGAAATTATTAAGGAATTGCAAGGGAGAGGGCTAATATTAAGAAGTGACAGGGTGCGGCATTCTTATCCTTTCTGTTGGAGGTGTGATTCGCCTTTGATTTATATGGCACTTGATAGCTGGTATATTCGGGTGACTGATTTTAAGGAAGATTTAGTCAAGGTAAATCAAGAAATTAATTGGCAGCCAAAATATATTAAGGATGGTAGGTTTGGTAAATGGCTTGGGCAAGCACGAGATTGGGATTTTGCCCGCACACGCTATTGGGGGGCACCTCTACCAATTTGGCAATGTGAGCAATGTGAGAAAAAGATTGCTGTTAGCTCGCGACAGGAGATTCTATCTAAAGTGGTTGGGTCGGGAAAACTAATTTTTGTGCGTCACGGAGAAGCAGAACAAAATGTAAAAAGCATTTGTAACGGAGATATTAAAAATAATAAATACCACCTAACTGATAGGGGAGTAAACGATGCGAAAGAACTAGCGGAAAAATTATCTAAGGAAAAAATTGATATTATATTTTCTTCAGATTTTTTACGTACTCGAGAAACTGCGGAAATCATTTCTAAGGGTTGCGAGGCAGAGATTATTTTTGACGAAAGACTTAGAGAAATAAATATCGGTGAGTTTGAAGGAGGCAGTGTGGCAGATTCCCGCGCGTTTCGTGATCCAAAATCAGACTATTACAATGTTGTGTTCCCCAAGGGCGAGTCGTTAGCAGAGGTTGGCAAACGCATGTCTGATTTTATTGTCGAAATTACAAATAAATATGCAGGAAAAAATATTTTAGTTGTTTCTCATCAGGACCCAATAAAAACAGCATTTGTTTATTTTGGGCAGACCAACCCAAAAAAAGTGCAATCACTTGAGTCGTTAATTTCTGTTGGCTCTCATCACACTTTTTTCTTTAATAACGAAGTTGATTTATCAGATTTACATCGGCCGTATATTGATAAAATAGAATTTCAATGTGGTTGCAAAGGAAAGATGAAAAGGACCAACGAGGTTTTTGATTGTTGGTTTGAATCTGGGTCTATGCCATACGCACAATGGCATTATCCATTTGAAAATAAAGAATTGGTTGAATCAACATTCCCAGCTGATTTTATAGCTGAAGGCATGGATCAAACAAGAGGCTGGTTCTATACATTAACAGTCTTAGCTATTGCTTTGACAAAGAAAGATTTGGGGCTTGGCAAAAATCAACCTGCATTTAAGAATGTTATCGTTAATGGAACTATCTTGGCGGAAAATGGGCAAAAGCTTTCAAAAAGATTAAAGAATTACCCTGCGCCGTCGCTAATCTTTGAAAAATATGGTGCTGATGCAATGCGGTTTTTTCTGATGTCATCTACTGCGATAGGCGATGATTATTTGCTTTCGGAAAAAAGATTACAAGAAGCTTGGCGTAGAACCATAATCACTTTGTGGAACGTCTATTTATTCTTTGATTCATATAAAAATGGTGAGAGCACGAGTCAAATAAGCGCGCCGGAGAGTAATAATTTATTGGATAAATGGATCATTTCTCGCATAAATCATCATAGTGAGTTGATGATAAAACACATGGATGACTATGACTTGACTCATGCGTCGCGTATCATCATAGATTTAGCAGATGAATTATCTAACTGGTATGTTCGTAGATCTCGTAGAAGATTCCAAAAAGATGAAAATCCAAGTGATAAAAAAGTAGCGATTGAAACGCTAGGATATGTTTTACAAAAAACTTGTTTAATGACAGCACCTTTTATGCCATTTATTTCAGAGGTAATTTATAAAAATATTGGTGGCGATAAGGAGTCTGTACATTTAGCGGATTTTCCGATAGCGGAAACTAATTTAATTAATAATGAGTTAGAAGATGCAGTTGCTAGGGCGAGAGAAATTATTTCCTCTGGGTTAGCTATTCGTGCGGAATTGAAAATTAAAGTTAGGCAACCATTGGCGGAGGTTAGAGTTAAAAATAAAGATAAAGTGTTGGAAGACAACAAAGAAATTTTGCAACAGATTTGCGAAGAATTAAACGTAAAAAAAGTTATTTTTGGCGCTAAAATTGAAAAAGAAATAGAGTTTGATTTAGAGTTAACCGCAGAACTTCGCGAGGAAGGAATAGTTCGCGAAATTGGTCGGCAAATTCAATCGTTGAGGAAGAGGAACGGATTTTCAGTCGGAGATAAAATAAATATTGAATATGCTTGTGGTGACAAAGAGTTAGCCATGGTTATTGAAAAAAATAGTAAGCAGATATTAGTGGAGGTGGGGGCGATAAACATTAGTCTAGCCCTAAAAGAGCTCAAAGATGAGATAGAAGTAGATAAGAAAAAAATTAGGATAGAAGCATTGCCCAGGGGATAGATTTAAGTTAATATACAAGCATGGAAAAAATATTTAAACAAACACCGGAAAATAATGATGAAAAATCTCCTAATTTTCATGAGTTATCAGAGATCAGAGAAGAACTCCGAAAAGCCGTAAGCGATCTTGGTAGTAAAGATAATATTGCTAGCAAGTATTGTAACAAACCGTTAGCAGACATTGATGAAAAGGCATCTAAATTTAAGATGTCTGATTTTGGTGGTTTGAAGGGGCTAAAGGAGTTTTAAAAAAACAAAAATCAGAATTTGAAGAACTTATGGAAGATAAAGCTAATATTGATTTTGAAACTATTTTAAGTATTACGCCAGATGTTGATAAAGTATTAAATATGGCAGAAAATATTGCTAGTTTAAAAGATTTTAGAATGCGGCGAATGCTTGAAAATTTAAATCCAGAGACAACACTTCGTATTAAGAAAATAAATGAAGGTTTTCTTGAGGAAAGTAAGGAAGAAATTAGAGAAAATGAAGAAAAAATGGAGAATTTTGATACGTCAATATTGCGTCAAGCTGAACTTATAAAATATAAAAAAATCTATCTCAAAGTTGGCATATCTGCATTACGCCAAATGTTGAAAATGATTTGGAAGCAATTGGAGATAGAATGCTTACTGGTAAACCGATGTTTTTACATGGACCGACCGGAACCGGTAAAACATCTTTAGCCAGATTTGCGGCTACTCATTTTACCGGTAAAGATCTGGAAATGATTTTTTGTAATCCACAAACCAAAGAATCAAATGTATGGGGTAAAACTGGCATTAAGCCAGCTGAAGGTGGAGCTATAGAAACAGTAGAAATTTACGGACCACTTGCTAAAGCAATGCTCGATGGTAAAACAGTTATTTTTGATGAATTTACTGCTTTACCAAAAGAGCAAATGGTTTTTATTAAAGGTGCTTTTAACGCTAAAGTAGGTGATAGGATAAATATTGTTGGAAATGGTATTATGAAAATTAAAGCAGGTTTCCAAATGATTTTTACTGCTAATTTAAAATCTGAAAAAATCCTGAAAGACAAGATTTGCCTCCAGAAATTGCTAAAGAATTTGAGCAAAATAATCTAGAGGTTAAACATACCAAACCTGATAAAGCATATGATATTATGCTAACATGACTTTTGAATCGTGATGGTTCGCTAGACATGTCTTTTTATGATTTAAACACTACTTTACCAAATCTATGTAAAGTAATGGCAGAAATTCAAGAATCATATACCAATGAAACAGACAAAGAAGTAGCCAGAAGGGCTGGATCGATGGATGTTTCCGGTAAAGTATATTCTTTGAAAAATTTGTGATGATATGCTTTTAATCCCTGGTGATATCCCGCTTAAGGAACTCAAAGATAAAATGACCATGGAGTATGGTTATTGGAAAGGCTCTGGTTTCAAAAAGGGTGGTTCCTTTGCTAAAGCTAAAAGTAAAAATGTGGATAAACACCCCCGTATTATCCTTATTAATAAAACTCAAAACTTAAAAGACTGTCCTGAATTAGAACAAACATTCAGCATAAAGGGTAAAGATGTCAACCTAGACTAAGTCCTCACCTTAGAAGACTATCTTATCTTCCAAAGAAAATACTTTGAAGAAACTAGTAAACACTTAGGTGAAGAAGGCTGGACATGGTTAGCTACTAAATTGGGCGCTCGTCTCGTCAATTCTGATTGGAGTCATGGTAATAGCCAGCTCTATGTGGATGCTAATGATCTTGGCTATCAGTTTGGCTTTTTGGGTGTTCGTCCCACCCGCTGTTTCTTTTGAAAGGTTAGTTTGTAACTTTGGCGAAATATAAAATGGTTTATAAGGTGCAGGGTATTATTTTGAGGGGAAAAGATGTGGGCGGTTATGACCGCCTGTTTTGGATATATACTAAGGAGCGTGGAAAGATTTTAGTTAAAGCTAAAAGTGTTCGGAAAAAGGAATCTAAATTGAATGGTCTTTTGGAAATTTTTAATTATGGTCATTTTTTAATTGCACAAGGTAAAAATATAGATACCATAACCAACGTATGGCTTTATGTTAGTTGGCCAAAAATTAGAAAAAATTTATCAGCAATTTGGGTTGCTTATTATTTTTGTGAGTTGGCAGACAGGTTGATAAATGCTCCCGAGGTTGATTTAGGCACTTGGCGGTTATTGACAGGCTCGTTTGTAAAGCTAGAGCAAGGTGAGAAAAATACGGGGAAATTATCTAGATTCTTTGAGTATAAGTTATTAGAATTTTTAGGGTATCAGCCCGAAGTGAATATAAAAATTAATTCATACGGTAATTTTTCACTAACTCCGAGTCAACTTGCTAGGGTAGAGTTGATATCAAAAAAATCGATTAAAAATCTTTTAGATGGCGTACCTGTGAGTGCTAGATTTTTGTCGATTGGCATGTAGACGCACTAGTTGTCGTTGATATTAAAAAAGAGTATAATATTGATAATGGTAGACATTGACGAATTAAAAAAACGGCTTTATCAATCCGGCGAAAAGTTTTCGGATCGTCCAAAGCAAACAAGTTGGCAACCTGGGCGGCCAATGGACCCGGTTAAAGAAAACGGCGTTTCGGAATATTGGCAAAGACCAGTAGCACAAACGCCCAACCCGCTAAAAAGTCGGTATATTAAGATAGCACTAATTTCACTTGGCACTTTAGTCGTGGTTGGGGGCATTTTTTGGTTTTTTTGGAGTAAGAATTTTGATAAAAGTGAGGTTATGTTGACATTGGAGTCGCCAGACAGAGTAGTGGCCGGAGAAAATATCAATTTTTTAGTTAAATATCAAAATAATACCAATAACGCTTTAGATAACGTAAAGGTTGTTTTCATTTATCCTGATAATTCTTTGCCAGAGGTAGGCACAGATTTAGTTGTAAAAAAAACTATTGGGGTTGTGGAGTCGAAGCAAAGTGGTGAAATAATTTTTAAAGGGAAAATTTTGGGGCAAAAAGATTCGACAAAAGAGTCTCGGGTTACAATAAATTATCAACCAAGAGGCATTCAAAGCTTTTTTGAGAATAATGCTAGTGCTCAAAGCATGATAATTGCTGTGCCTGTTATTATGAATTTCGACTTGCCAGAAAAATTGGTTTCTGACCAAGAACTCAATATAACTTTGCGTTACAATAATACATCGGCTGTATCATTTTTTGGCTTGTTTTTAAAAATTGATTACCCAGCAGGATTTAAGTTTGGTTCTGCATATCCAGATCCCTTTCAAGAAAATAATCAGTGGGAAATTTTTGAATTGGGAGCCAGAGAAGAAGGCAAGATTTTAATTTCAGGAACAATTACTGGTCAAAGTAATGATAGCGAGGTTTTTAATGCTCAAATAGGGTTTAAAAATGATGATAATTTTACAACTTTAGCCGAGGTGCTCGGGTCTGGGCTCATTTCGGACTCTCCTTTATCTATTACACAATCCGTAGAGGGAGCCGAGAGCAATTTAGTCAATCCGAAAGATAGACTATATTATAAAATTACTTATCAGAATACTGCTAGTGTACCTATTATTTCTGCCAACATTACCGTAGAAATTCAGTCTAGTGCATTGGATTTGAAGTCAATTGATTCGGATACTGGGAACTTTGATTCAAATACTAATAAATTATTTTGGAACACTTCTAACAAAAAAGATTTAGCGGTGCTTCAGCCAGGGCAAACGGGAGAAGTTGAATTCAATGTATCAGTAAAAGATAAAATGCCAGTAAATAATTTTAGTGATAAAAATTTTGCGATTAAAACAATTGCTAAAATCGATTCGCCTAATGTACCACTATCTTTAATTGGGACACAAATAAATGGTGAATCAGAGTTGGAAATTAAAGTACGCACAGAGGCAGTTCTAAGTGTTAGGGGGTATTTCAATGATTCAATTATTTCTAATTCTGGACCATTGCCAACAAAAGTTGGACAAACAACCACTTTTACCTTATATTGGAGCATATTAAACACAAGCAATAATTTAACCGATGTAGAAGTTAGTGCTGATTTACCATCGTATGTAAGATGGCAAAACAAGATTTCGCCAGCAGACGTAAATTTAAAATATGATTCGTCAACTGGCAAGTTAACTTGGAAAATAAGTAGAGTTGTCGCAGGAACTGGAGATATCGCGCCTGCAAAAACTGTTATATTTCAAGTAGCATTTACGCCATCGATTAATCAGGTAGATAGATCACCGGAATTAATAGGTCGGTCAACCTTAGTAGCTATCGATTCGTTTACTAATGAAAAGGTGACTGCGATTACTGAGGCATTGCGATTAGAAAATTTATTCGACATTGTAAATAGTGATCAGAAAGTAGTGGGCAATTAAATTTATGGTTAATAACGAACAAAATAAAATAGAAAAAGTAGTGTCGCTAGCCAAACGACGCGGTTTTATTTTTGGTGGTTCTGAGATTTACGGTGGGCTAGGTGGAACATGGGATTATGGGCCACTAGGTGTTTTACTCAAAAATAATGTGAAAAATGAATGGTGGGAATCAATGGTTATGATGAGAAATGATATTTTTGGGGTGGATGCAGCTATTTTAACCAGCGTTAAGGTGTTGGAGGCGTCTGGTCATGTTAGCAATTTTACTGATCCTTTGGTAGAATGTACTAATTGCCACCGTCGATTTCGTGAAGATCACTTAGAGGTTTTAGATAAGAAATTACTAGAAAAAATTTCAAAGAAACTAGGTCGTGAGGTTGATCATATTAAGCGCTGTCCGCACTGTGGTGGAGATATTGATTTAAAAATAAATCCTTCTAGAAAATTTAATCTGTTATTTAAAACTTATGCTGGGCCAGTAGAGGATAGTGCATCGTTGGCTTACTTGAGGCCAGAAACTGCCCAAGGGATATTCACAAATTTTAAAAATATTTTAGATACTATGAGGCCAAAATTACCATTTGGAATCGCACAAATTGGTAAAGCTTTTCGTAATGAGATAACTCCAGGAAATTTTATTTTTAGGACGCGAGAATTTGAGCAAATGGAGCTGGAATTTTTTGTACGTCCCGGCGAAGAAAAAAAACATTTTGAGAAATGGCGTGAGACGCGGTTTAGCTGGTATACGGACCTCGGCATTAATAAAAAAAATCTACGCTTTTATGATTATCCGAAAGAGGAATTGGTTCATTACTCTTCAGGCACATCTGATGTGGAATACAGATTTAATTTAAAAAAAGAATTTGATGAGTTAGAAGGCATTGCCATCAGAAATGATTACGATTTGTCGCATCATGCAAAAAGTTCTGGCATTGACCTCACTTATTTCGATGACAAAGAAAACAAGAGATTTTTCCCTTATGTTATTGAGCCGTCCGCTGGGGTCGATAGGGCTTGTTTAGCTTTTTTATTGGATGCTTATTGCGAAGAAGAAGACAAAGAAGGCGTTAGAATGGTACTTAAATTAAATCCAAAATTAGCCCCATATAAAGTTGCTGTGTTTCCTTTGTTAGCCAATAAGGAACAGTTGATTGAAAAGGCAATATCTATATATAAGGAATTGAATCTTGATTTTATGGTTGCCTGGGATGACGCTGGAAACATCGGTAAGCGTTATCGAAGGCAGGATGAGGTAGGAACACCTTTTTGTGTGACGGTCGATTTTGAAACTATGGAAAATGATACGGTAACCGTACGCGATAGAGATACCATGAAGCAGGAGAGGATTGAGATTAAAAAATTAAAAAGTTTTCTGGAGGGGAAAATTAAGTAAAATGACATTTCAAGAAATATATAATTTAGCAATTAAGATGGGGATTGATGCCGATTTACGAAGTAAAGAGGCAATTTTAAAAAATTTAAAAAAAGTTAAAGAGGGGTTTGATAAGTTAACCTCAGAGCAAAAAAAGTATTTTGATGAAGAAAAGCTGGAAAATCCTTATTCTGATACGCGAATTTTGAATGGAGACCCAAAAGCAAAAATAAAAACTATTTATACTGGCATTGATATAGATTCGGCTGAACTCATGATAGCGCGATTTATGTCACGACACTCTGGGCGAGATATTGAATTGGTGTTGTCTCATCACCCTTCAGGTAAAGCACTGGCTGCCTTAGACGAGGTTATGTATCTACAAGCGGAAGTGTTGGCTGACTATGGTGTGCCAATTAATATAGCTGAAGGTCTTATGCGACCGCGTATTAGTGAGGTGGCGCGTGGGGTAGGCGCATCAAATCATCAGAAAGCGGTTGATGCAGCCCGTCATTTGGATTTTAATTTTATGTGCGTTCATACCCCAGCTGATAACTTGGTGGCAACTTATTTAAAAAAACTTATGGATAAAAAGAATCCCGAGACAATTGGTGAAGTAATGAATATCATTAAGGAAATACCAGAATACAAAATAGCGGGGCAACTTAATGCTGGCCCAAAGATATTTGTTGGCAGTGAAGAGGCTAAGGCTGGAAAAATCGCTATTAGTGAAATAACTGGTGGGACAGATGGGTCGGCGCAAATTTATGAAAAAATGGCACATGCGGGGATAGGCACGATAATTGGTATGCATATGAAAGAAGAGCATAAAAAACAAGCGCAAGAAGCTCATATTAATGTGGTCATAGCTGGGCATATTTCATCAGACTCATTGGGTATGAATCTATTTTTGGATGAACTTGAGAAAAAAGGAATTGAAATTATACCTGCCTCTGGACTTATTCGTGTAAAAAGGAAATAATTGAATAAATAGTCTAAAGCAAAAAGAAAGGATGTGGAATAAATGATTATAAAAATTAGAGAAGTTATAGGGACTTCAGAAAAAAGTTTTGAGGACGCATTGAATAATGCGGTTCATCATGAACTCATGCACCAGAAAAAAATTACTGGAGCGAAAGTTGTGAGTCAATCTGCCGAAGTTAAAGATGGCAAAATAACTTTATATAAGGTAGGCGCAAAATTAGCTTATATTTGGGAAGAAGCATAAAATGTTTAAAAAAACTATATTAGAAAATGGCTTGCGTTTAGTAACCGTTCCTATGTTAGGAACGGGAACGGCAACAGTATTAGTTTTGGTTGGCGCAGGTTCAAAATATGAAACAAAAAAAATCAATGGGCTCTCTCATTTCCTAGAGCACATGCTTTTTAAGGGAACAGAAAAGCGACCAACTGCTCGGGACATTTCCGCTACGCTAGATAGTATCGGTGGTGAGTTTAATGCTTTTACTTCAAAAGAATACACGGGTTATTATGCTAAAGTGGACTCAAGACACATCCTTACAGCGATGGATGTTGTTTCAGATATGTATGTTAATTCTAGCCTTGATCAGAAAGAAATTGAAAAAGAACGAGGGGTAATTATCGAAGAAATTAATTTAGCGCATGATACCCCGATGCGCTATGTTGATACGATTTTTGAAGATTTATTATA
>PFDW01000074.1:24657-27139 GCA_002793835.1 Candidatus Portnoybacteria bacterium CG10_big_fil_rev_8_21_14_0_10_36_7
GGTTGGGATATTTTAGGGCCTAAAGAAAATATTCAGTCGGTAAATAGGCAGGTTTTTGCAAATTATATGGATGATTTTTATGTTGGCTATAATACAATTTTAATTATTGCAGGAAAAATAGATGAAAGCACTATCGAATCACAAGCTAAACAATTTTTTGGTAGTATAAAAAAAGCTGAACCGAAGAAACGCATAGATGTTATTGAACAACAAGAGTCTCCCCAAGCAAAAGTATTTTTTAAAGAAACAAGTCAAACTCATTTTTGTTTGGGAGCGAGAGCATACAATAGTTTTGATGAAAAGAGGTTTGCTGGTACATTGCTCGCAGTTATTCTTGGCGGGAATATGAGTTCGCGATTATTTATGGAAATTCGTGAACATAGAGGGCTGGCATATTATGTAAGAACAATGCTACAGCCATATTTAGATTCGGGGCATTTAATGACACAGGCTGGCGTAGATACTTCTAAGTTAAATGATGCTATCAAGGTTACTATGGATGAGTATCATAAGATTGCTCAAGATGGTGTTGGGGAAGAAGAGTTCACAAGAGCAAAAGAATTTGTTAAGGGTAGTACTTTGCTTGAGCTAGAGTCATCTGATGCTTTGGCAGGTTATTTAGGCACTCAAGAACTTTTGAAAAAAGAGATATTGCTCCCAGAACAATTTTTTGCTAAAATAGAAGCAGTTAATGTGACGGATATTAAAGCGGTTGCCAAGGACATATTTCAACCGCAAAAAATAAACTTGGCACTAATTGGGCCATTTAAAGACCCAATGTCATTTATAGAGTTAATCAAATGAGGGGAGAAACAATCAATATATCAACATCTACTATCTTCCGAATAGTTTTAGTCATTTTGCTGTTCGTTTTTTTGTATTTAATAAAAAACATATTAGTTTTGCTATTTGCCACTTTAATAATTGCAGCGGCAATGTCTCGCCCAGTTTCTTGGATGCAAAAACATAAAATACCCAGAATACTAGGTACAATTATTGCTTATATCGTGGTTTTCTTGGCGTTCGGATTAATTTTGTATTTATTGCTTCCGCCGCTAGCAAGTGAAACAAAATCATTGAGTGAAAATTTACCGACTTTTTTGTCACAAATTCAAGGCTGGTTTATGTCAGTGCAAAAATACATCGAGCCTACTTATACAAATAATGATTTTCAATTCTTAAATCAATTGAGTAATCGACTGGCAGGCGCAGCTACTAATATTTTTGGTACGACAATTATAATCTTTGGAGGGATATTTTCTTTTATTTCTATTTTGGTAGTTTCAATTTATCTTACTTTTCAAGAGAAGGCATTAAAGCAATTTGCCGTTTCTATGCTACCGTCTCAATACCAAGTTTATGCAACGAGTATCATTGATAGGAGCCAGGTTCGAGTTGGAGCATGGGTTGGTGGTCAGGTTGTGCTCGGCGTAGTGGTTGGCGTTTTGGCTTTTATTGGTTTATCTATTCTGCATGTAAAGTATGCATTGGTGTTGGCAATTCTTGCAGGCATGTTAGAAATTGTGCCTTATATCGGGCCAGTGATTTCAGCGGTAATAGCAGCTTTATTTGCCTTGCTTGAATCTCCAATTTTAGCAGTGTGGGTTTTAATATTATTTTGGGTGATACAACAGGCAGAAAATTATTTATTGGTTCCTCAAATAATGAAAAAAGCAGTGGGGTTAAACCCACTGGTAGTTATAGTTGCCATTATGGTTGGCGGCGAATTAGCTGGTTTCTTTGGAATCCTTTTATCTGTTCCTCTAGCGGCAGTTTTAGCCGAAGTACTTAAGGACTTACAGAAGACGTAAAATTAATAAACTACTTACAAGTACGACTGCGCAAGATAAAGCCCCAATCCAAATAGGGGTTTTTTTAGTGATGTTAAAGTGATTATTAAGGTGGTGCGAGTAAAATATTTTTGCTGATTTGCCAAATGGACCATTGGACTTAATCGCTATTAGTAACAAGCTAACAAATAGAAAAAAGTCAGGTGCGAGCCCGCCAGCAGCACCAGCTATGGTATATTTTAAGGAATCGGGGTGATTATTAAAAAATAATACCAAGACAATTCCCAAGGTGAAGTCAAGAATTAATTTGCTTAAATCCGTAAATATTCCTTTGAAGGTGAATTTTTTTAGATCCTTAACGTCGTATTCCCAGTGAGGAAGTTTGTCTAGCAAATAATGCGTAGCAAACCCTAAAATAAAGGCAAAATAAACATTATGAATAAAAACCCCCCAGATTGCGCCAAAAGTGGCGTGAAATAGTAAAACCATAAATAATTGATATTATTTTACAATTTTGTTAGGGTAATAGCAAGTTTATGCTATTTATAGTTTCAACGCCAATTGGCAATCTAAAAGATATTACTTTGCGTGCTCTTGAAGTGTTAAAAGAGGTTGATTTAATATTGTGTGAGGATACGCGTCATACTAAGAGGTTGCTAGACAATTATTCTATAAGTAAACCAACAATATCT
>PFDW01000054.1:0-777 GCA_002793835.1 Candidatus Portnoybacteria bacterium CG10_big_fil_rev_8_21_14_0_10_36_7
ATTTGTTATGGAAGTTGCGAATGCGAAAAATCAGAAACCATAAAAAATATGAAAACTAAGCTCTAAAACAAAAACAGCCCACACGAAAGCGTGAACTGCTTTTGTGTGGGCTAGTATCTATTTATACATCGCAACGCTTACGTTCGTCAGGTAAGGGAGCAATCAGATGACCAGACTCTCCGTCATAAAGTCCCCACACCCCATCATTTAAGATTTCAAGCAAGATTGGACCGTCACGAACTATGACGTTTGGCTGTACTATACGAATTGCATCTCTCTTGTAATCCATAATCCTCGAGAACTTAATCATTGTGTCCTCTGTTTCAAATTCGACAGCTTTTCGTGTACGAATGTTGAAGACAGACCACCTAAGACGACCATATTTCATCAGCACTAAATGTGTATCAAGGCCTCGTTGCCTTATAAATCTCATGTCTTGAAAACGATAGACCCCTTGTCCTTCTACCAAAAATTCAACTATCTGTCTTGTGTAAGTATCAAAAAAATACACAGCCCGTGACCCTCTTCTAATCTTAAAACGAACAAGGTTTTGTCCTTCAAACTCATGTCCGCCAATTTCAGAAGAAGCCACCTGATAACGAGATTGTTCTTTTGGAAATGTATATATCTTCTTCTCGTACTCATCCGTCCAGTAAACCGGCTCATTTGATAACGTGTTTTTGTCAAAGAAATATGCATCTCCATTAAACAATATCATTAAACAATAATATTTCTCTATTACAGACCTGTTTGAAGAATTACCAGACCAAAAGATAG
>PFDW01000054.1:854-2044 GCA_002793835.1 Candidatus Portnoybacteria bacterium CG10_big_fil_rev_8_21_14_0_10_36_7
TCAAGAATTATTACATAGTCTCTAACCTCAGCAATAGGGAAAATAGAAAAAATTCCTATCTTGCGAGAATGTTCGGTGTTTAGATGAAAACAAGGTGGTGCCAGAATAAGGTGTGTCTTAGACATCGTGGTTCCTCTGTAGATGGAATGTACTTATCTAAGCCACAATATACTGCAACAGATATTGTGTCAATTAAAAACAAAAACAGCCCACACGAAAGCATGAACTGCTTTTGTGCGGGCTATGGATAGAGCTTTGCTAATATTTTTCCCATATGTCTTTGCAACAAACTCAAAACTCTTTTATCCCCCCTATCTGCTAAACCACTCGCTACCAGACTCTCCTGAGTAACGATCGATCGACTGATATCTTCTAAACCCTCTTCTGTCGCAGGATAAATATTCCACAACATTTCTTCAAGCTGTAGCATCTTTTTTTCATACCATAAATTCAACTTCAAAATAAGAAACTTAGCCGCAAAAATGGCAAGAGCGGCTAAAGCTAGATACAAAAGGGCTTCCGAGTAATTTGGCATTTGAAAACCTCTTTCTGGTTCGTATGAGGAGGGCGATTCCACCACGAATCCTAACACAAAATTATACAAATTCAACCACGGAGGGTAACCCTCCGTGGTTGAAACACTATTCTCCTTCCTCCGCCCCCCCCTTTTTTTTCTGTTTCAGGGATCGGATCCATAAAACCATTTATGCAAGAATATTAATCTCACTCATTAAGCTACGGTCGTAGCTTAATGAGCGAGATTAGTTTAGTTATGGCTATAAAAATAATAAAAACAAAAAAATAGAAGAGATAACAAATATAAAAACCAAGCTCTAAAACAAAAACAGCCCACACGAAAGCATGAGCCGTTTTTGATATTTGGATTTTGACCTTTGGATTTCAATGTCCTATACCCTATACCCTATACCCTATCCCCTATACCCTCCGTTAAATTTTAAACTCTATCGTATCCCCATCTTTAACAATATATTCCTTACCCTCAAGACGAAGTAGTCCCTTATCACGTGCGCTTGCTCGAGAGCCGGCATTTATAAGCTCGTCCCAATGAATCACTTCCGCTCGAATGAATTTGTCTCTAAAATCTGTGTGTATCGCCATTCCTGCAATAGGTGCAGTGGAATCCTTTTGTATCGTCCACGCACGAGATTCTTTTTCTCCTGTTGTAAAGT